>CAYOJS010000164.1:0-1672 GCA_964404345.1 uncultured Methanosarcinales archaeon | reverse complement strand
GAGCCAGTATGACAATCATCGGACTTGAAATGGATCCACTCATACTCAACGAGGTCAAGAACATAGATTTTCCCTTTTCAAATAAAGATCTTTTTGTAGATGCCATCGAAAAAGGAGAAATAACAAAAGACCATGTGACAATAAAAATCATGGTAGGAGATGTTCTAAGCACCATTAAAAAAGTAAAAGAAAAAGTAGACGTGGTCTTGTTCGATCCCTTCTCGCCAAAAAAACAGCCTGAGCTTTGGACGCAAGCGTTTTTCAAGACCATCTTTGAACGCATGAACAGGGATGGAGTGCTCACTACGTATAGCTGTGCAAAGCCAGTTCGTGAAAACATGGAAAAAGCTGGTTTCACCGTTGAAGACGGACCTGTATTTGGCAGAGAAGCGCCTGGAACCGTAGCAAGAAAAAAAGCCTGAGGAGTAATGTTTATAAACCAAGTCTGACTTTAACCAAGTATGACCAACCCGAATCCTGTGGCCAACATGAGCAAAGACGAGCAGATTGGCTTTCATAAGGGCTCGCTCAGTACCTTAACCAAAGAACGAGCTGAAATGCTCAAAATCCTTAACATCGTGGAGCAGTTCATGCAGATGCACATCGCCGCATTGAAAGAACTGGGCATCGACTTGGAAAAGGAAGCCGAGAAAGTCGTCAAGGAAGGCGACAACAAGCCGAAGAAACCGATTGAAGATGTTCTAAAGTAAAACTTTTTATAGTGTAATTCATAGAAAAACCGCATGGCAGCGCTTCCGTGGTTCATCTACCTGATCGTGGGCATAGTCATTTCGGTTTACTCACGCATCGTGATGGGAAAAAGCAATCTCTACGTGATGAATCTCTTTTATTACTTAGGAATCATTTTCTTCGGGATTGGGGTTTACAAGTTATTAATGGGGCGTTGGCGAAACAAGATCACTCCCAAAAGCAATCCAACAAACTCATCGATTGTGACATGCAAGGTATGTGGCACCAAAAATTACCGAACTTCCTTTTTCTGTCATATTTGTGGAGCGAAAATAGAGAAAAAGTCAATTGCACGCTCCTAGAATCATAATCTTAATAAATCGTCCTTCCTAATAGCCTACATGGATATTTTCGAAGCCATCTTTTCTAGAGTGCCTGTGGAAGAATACACAGAAGAGCCTGTGGAGTTTGACAAGATCTTGCAGATCTTAAACGCGGCAAATCATGCCTCATCTGCAGGGCACCTGCAGGCCTGGAAGTTCATTCTCGTTACGAATAAGGATAAGATTCGATCGCTAATTCCCTATTGTATGAAACAAGACTGCCTCTACACAGCACAGTTCGCCATTGTCGTGTGTGCGGAAGAGGATCAGTACGAGACGTTTTATGGATTAAGGGGAAAGCGCTTATACGCCGTCCAGGATTGTGGAGCAGCCGTTCAGAACATGCTGTTGGCAGCTTACTCCATAGGTCTTGGGGCGCATTGGGTTCGTGCATTCGATGAGGACCGAATCAAGGATGTATTTGGGATTCCTGGGAATGCAAGGCCGCAAGGCATTCTTACATTAGGTTACCCGGTGAAGTTGCCAGAGCAGAAGCGGATGAAGGACTTGCAAACCATGGTCTTTTACAATAGTTATGGTTCCAGGATCGAGTATGGATACCGCGTGTTGAGGGACTATAGCATCGATGTGCAGAAGTA
>CAYOJS010000163.1:0-1749 GCA_964404345.1 uncultured Methanosarcinales archaeon | reverse complement strand
CCCCCACGCAGGTAGTTTCTTACTTGTTGACATTGTAGGTTGGTGAGGGCCACTCCTAAAGGTGTGTCCATTTGCTCATGGTTGGGAGGTTGCTCCCACATAAGATTGACTGCAAACCTTTCAGGCCCTCCTTCTTTGCTGATTCTGACTAAATGAGGAGCTATTTGTAGGTTCCCAACGTTGTCTGGATGGCCCAAGCTCCAAAGATGTCCTAATTCATGTGCCAATATGCCAGCCTCATATTTTTCATAGGATAATCCATGTGCTTGTGCTTCTCGTGCAATCAGTTCTGGATTTAAAAATAAGGTTTTGGAGGGGATATTTGCGATAGCTTTCGGAATGATCGATCGGAACGACGAGGGTGTGGACAGTCCCAACTTTGTTCGCATCTCATTCGTTCGCTCCGCATATAGGTGCTCCCAACCCATCCCTTCATAAAAGACAACTCTGAAACCTTCTCCGACCGTGTTCCGCATTTCCATATTAAATGGTTCTGATATATACTTAGGCACGAATTCTGCATTGCACCAATGAGTGTATACTTCACTTGCCATTTCTATGAGTTTGTGTGCTTTGTCCGATCCAAATCGGGGTGGGTATACATCAATGTTAATGTTCATTCTTTCTAAACCGTCTTGTTCATACTGCACTAAACCTTCTAAGTCCAATCGCAAAAAGTTAGCTTCAAGGGGTTGGGGAGAGGGCATTTCGCGGATGAATGAATTACACTTTTCACTACCCCATAAATTAGCCATTTGAAAGGTATTTACAGAAGGTTGGGCAGGGATGCGAAGTCTTTCGTCCGGAGGCGCTTGTAACAATTGGGTGAACAAAGGCGATTCGTCACGCTGTACGCTAATTGGTTTTGGGTTGGATTGGGTTGTAAAAGGATCTCTGGAGCAACTCGCCATTCCAAGGGATACGCACAGACCCAACACCGCTCCTTTTAGTGTATAAGATGCCATAATGATCGATAAAAAGCGACTGCTTTTTTATAGTTTAGCCCAAAAAAAGGATATTGGAGTAGGTATCATAAAAACCATAAGTTTTTATGGCGGAGAGCGTTAAAGGGAAAAATGATCAAGAAATTTGTTCGTCATGTCAGCAGTTTAGGGACAGCCTTTTTCTGTTTAATTTTGGTGATCTTTACATATCTGAACAATCAAGAACAGTTATCCGTCAAGCTCTTGTTAATGTTCCTTTTCATAACCCTCATTGGGGAAGGGATCAAGTTCTTTTACCCGAAGCATCGCCCGGATTTCGATCCGAAGGAAAGGTATAATTACATCTGGCCAATCAACAAACTGGTTCAAATCGACGAACAGTCCTTTCCGAGTCTGCATTCCGCCCGAGCAGCGGGTTTATTGATCGTATTGGGGTCTTATTTCACTGTGTTTTATGTGCAATTGTTTCTTGCCATGTTGGCCTTTGCCGTCTGTGTCTCTCGGATTTATCTCAAGCGCCATTATATAGAGGACGTCGCAGCAGGGTTCATTCTGGGTTTGATCGTGAGTCTGGGCGTCTTGTTCTGGTTGTAAAGAAAGCATATTTGTTTAGCATCCTAAGGTCAAAACCCTATCAAGTAAATGCATGGAGTTCGTTAGCAGAGGTTGCACACAAGAGCGAAGCTCTTGGCGTGCCAGAAACGTGAGCGTTTCTGAGCACACCCTCAGGAAGGTAGAACAATCAAATAAGTCGTCACGAGTTTTGAAGATGCTAAGCAAAGAAAAAAAATAAAAAAATAAAAAG
>CAYOJS010000162.1:0-1781 GCA_964404345.1 uncultured Methanosarcinales archaeon | reverse complement strand
TTACTGTATAAGGACCTCTGCAGGCATTCATTTGCGCTCTATCTGATGGGAGGGTTTCAGTGTTATTCGTATACTCTCTCGGAATTTCCCTGTGCTTTGGCTTGCTTGATGAAGGTCTTATCCTTTTATTATCCTCGAAGAAACCAATAAAATTATCTCTATAATAATGATCTCTTCTCCATTCTTCGCTGCCCATCTCGTACCCGAACCTTTCGCGGAAGCTTGGTGGTGGGGAGAAATTAAACTCGGGAGCAGAAACACGCTCTTCGACGACGATTAACATATGGAAATCTATTGTTGGAGCTCTGTCTTCTACCAACCGTTGCCTGTTAGAATCTGTTCCATAACTAAAAGCTAGTATACTACTAAAAATAATTGTCTTCAAGTTCATATTTGACATACTTATTCTGTAGATAAATAATCTGATTATAAATAGGTTATGGATTAAAGCTTACCCACAAACTTGTAATTCTTCTGCATTGTATTTCGATCCCGATCTGGAGGGTCTTCTTTCAAGATCTTGCCTGCAATCAAGGCTTGGTGTAGCTGTTCTGGTGATTGGAACTTCAACGTGTGAAAGCCCAAGGCCTTTGCCTTGTCCAAGAACTTGTCGTTGTCGTCGATGTAGAGGCAGTCATCGGCCGGAAGGCCCGTAGCTTCCAAGGCCTTTTCATACATCCTCTGATCAGGCTTGGCATAGCCGAGCTCACAAGACCAAATATAAAAGTCGAACAACTTGAACAAGGTGGGGTATTTTTCTTTTAGATACGAAAGAGTGTCTTCGCTTTGGTTGGAAACGACGCCCACTTTGAGGCCGGCTTGCTTCAACTTGGGGATGAGTTCAATAGAACCTTTAATTGGCTGGTAAATCTTATGCACTTCCATTAAGAAGTCTCTTAAGGGCGCTCGGATGCCCAACTTATCAAACATGGCGTTCCAGCGATCTTCCACCTTAATTAAGCCCTTTATGTAATTCGGGTCGATGGTGTCTAGATAGGCTCGGTACAATTCTTCCTCGGAAATCGCGATCTTTTTAGATAGAATAGGAACGATTCGCTTAAACCCATCGGTAACAATGATCCCCCCCCAATCCAAAATAACTGCTTTTATATTTGACTTCATTTTTTCTTCCTCGCTCTTAACAATCTTAATAACCCTTTTTGGACTTCCACAATGGGTTTTGCTCCATCTACCTTCACTACGAGGTGCTTCTTCTTATAAAAGTTTATGATGGGCGTCGTCTTTTCATGATAAATCTGCAAGCGCTTTTTAATTGCGGAAGGATGATCATCCTCTCGCTGCACCAGTTCAGAGCTGCAATGATCGCAAATCCCCTCCATGCGAGAGGGCATGGTCTTTAAATTATAACTAGCATTGCATTTCTTACACACTCTTCGGGAAGAAATCCGATCGATGGCAACCTTCTCTATAATGTCCAAAACAACGACCTTTTCTATCTTAATGATAGAATCCAGGAACTTAACCTGCGCCATGTTTCTCGGGTAGCCATTCAGAATGAAGCCTTTTTTACAATCCTCTTGCAAGAGGCGCTCCTTGATAAAACTGTTCATAAACTCATCTGGTGCTAGCTTTCCCTGCTCTAATATTTTTTGCATTTCCCGCCCCTGAGGAGAATCTTCTTTGCACGCGGCACGAAACACATCCCCAGTCGTGACCAAAGGTATTTTTAAAACAGAAGCCAAGCGCTCTCCCTGTGTATCCTTTCCAGAACCCTGCGCACCCATAATGATAATATTCAATTGTTCACCCGTAATACTCTA
>CAYOJS010000161.1:0-2027 GCA_964404345.1 uncultured Methanosarcinales archaeon | reverse complement strand
AGATAGAATTTTTAGAGGAGGAATGTTACTTTCAAAGGACCACAAAGAACACATAGATGCGGTTGCTTGGTTTAGAAAAGAAGCTGATAAGGCTCCGCAATACGTATGGGCTGTGAGTAATGACTTAAAGCAATACTTTCCCGAAACAAGCCGTGAATAATTCATCAAAAAGTCTTATAATTGAACTAGTATGAACTGTCCAATAAATACCGCTTTACTGTCAACAATATGCGTTAACTATGAAAATAAAGTATCAATGGAAAAGATATTGGAGTCCACCAGAGGGAGTTATCCTCTTTACGGATGATGGCTTTCTCGAAAACCCCACCGGATCATTCGGCAAATACGCTAATCCAGGTCTTGTTAGTCTAAATATTCCTAGCGACGCGGGTTGCTTAGTGATGCTGGGTGAGCCAGGTATTGGGAAAAGTGTTGAGATAAAGAATTTATTTGAGTCAACCCTTGAAAGCAAAGGAGAAGATCATGTTCTCTGGGTTGACCTTAGAAATATTCCAACCCCTGATATCTTTAAGGACGAGCTAACCAATGACGTGCGCTACCAAAATTGGGCAGAAAAAGGAGAACCTCTGTATCTTTTTTTGGACAGCTTCGATGAGGGTATGACTTCGTCCTCATTCAAGTCCTTCGCTACCTACTTTTCACACTTACTTGACCAACACAGAAACAACCTTCCCAAACTTTATTTACGAGTATCTTGTAGAACTGCACTTTGGCAATCATATTTTGAAGATGACCTCAGGGTATTATGGGACGGAAACAACTTCCAGAAATATGAATTATGTCCACTAACCAGGAGCGATGTTCAGAGCACTCTAGAAACTCGCGGTATTGATAGCAAACTATTCTTTTCTGAACTACACGCAAAAGAAATTATTGGTCTTGCGGGTAAGCCACTCACTCTAAAACTTTTGATGGATGTGTTTGAGCGAGATGGGCATTTCCCAGAGCAAAAAAGCCAGATTTATACTCAAGGTTGTGAACTGCTTATTCAAGAACACGACCCTGCCAAAAGAAGTGATCCAACCACCAAACCTTCTCTAACGCTTGCTCAGAAGGTTGCAATCGCAGAACGGATAGCTGTGGCAACTCTTGTCGGTAGTAAGCCGACCATAAATCTTGGCGGAGAAATTGCTGAAGGCGAGATGGGGTTATCAGAGATGCATGGCACTGAGTTCGTAAATGATGTTCCTGTTGCGGTGGGAGATGAGCAGATCAAAGAAGTATTAAATTCCGGGCTCTTTTCGTCACGCGGAAATGGAAAGATGGGTTGGGCTCATCAGACATATGGAGAATTTTTAGCAGCCCGGTACATGGCGCGTCATAAATTGGATTGGAAACAAACTCAAAGTTTCTTGTTTCATGATCCACTTAAGCTAGGAGTTTTCCAAGTCGTTCCCCAGTTATATGAGATGGGTGCGTGGTTAGCTAGTTTAGATCCAACGTTCTTTGATAATGCTGTCCCTATGGATCCAGAATTTCTTTTATTAAGTGATGCTAAGGTTATTAAGGACCTACAAAAACATGCTTTGGCAGAACAGCTTCTTAGTAAACTTGCTAAAGGAGAACTACTTGATCGCTGGGAAATATACAATACCACGAATTATAGAAAACTAAATCATGTAGGTATCGCTGAGCAGATCAAACCTTACATAGTTGATGTCACTAAAGGCATTGTGGTGAGGCGGGCATCTACTGAAATTGCTTCAGCCTGTGCCGTTGTTGAATTGGAGGAAACGTTGTTTCAAGTGGCATTAAATGAAGAAGATGACCTATCTATTCGGGTTAGGGCAGTCATTGCCATCGCTAACTTCGGTTCAGATAAATCACGCTTAGCACTCAGATCACTTATAGATTCAGGTTTTTCCAACGATCCGGAAGACGAACTTAAAGGCGTGGTCCTTCGCGCACTTTGGCCTAAACACATAACAGGACAGCAAGTTTTCGCTCTGATGACGCCTTCAAAGAAACATAGCTTCCATGGAACTTATCAGGGTTTTGCCGGAGAA
>CAYOJS010000160.1:0-2150 GCA_964404345.1 uncultured Methanosarcinales archaeon | reverse complement strand
CTTATGAATTTGTTAAGCCTTCCCTTTAAGTCTTTCAATGGACAGGTGCTTGCTAACTCCTCTAGATTCTCCAAAACCTCTTCCGGATGCAAGAAAAAATCACCCTGAATCTTGATACGGTCCCCTAGCTTTTTTATCACGATAAGCTTTCCACCCGGAACCTTGAACCGCTTTTCAATCATCGTCTACCAAAAACCTCATGGCTCGTGCGCACTGATCCGGCGAATCAAAAACAGGCACCTCTGCCTTCAGCAATAAACCCACGGCTGGATGAGAAAACTTTCCGCCCATGATATAGGCGATGATCGGCTTTCCAAACCTTTTCTTGGCTGCTAGGATTGCCTTTGCATTGGCTACTCCCTCTGTCATCGTCTGCAAGGTTTGAATCACGATGACACCGCCCACATCGCTTTGCTTCAATACTGCGTTTAGTGCTGCTTCATAACGGTCATGCAAGGCGTCTCCTACTAGGTCTAATGGGTTTCTCCTTGAATATGCTGGATGCATCTTTTTTGAAGCATCCAAGCTTTTTACGGTTGCTGCATTTAATGGAACCAGTGGAATCCCCAAGGCTTCGCAGTGATCTGCACACAAAACCCCTGCACCGCCCCCATTTGTGATGATAACAATACCTTTCTTTGTTCGCTTCGACCACGCTAGGGTTTCTGCTGCGTTAAACAAGTCCTCCCATGTATCTGCAGAATGAACGCCGGCCTTTCTGAAAGCAGCCTGGTACACTTCAAAACTACCTGCCAGGCTTCCGGTGTGGCTGCTCACGGCCGTCATGCCAGTGGTGGATCTTCCTGCCTTTAACGCTACGATGGGCTTCTTCTTAGATACCTTACTTGCTGTTTTTAAAAAACGCTGACCGTTCTTTACACCTTCAATGTATAAAGCAATGGATCTTGTCTGTTTATCCTTCGCTGCCCACTCCAAGAAATCTGAGATTTCTAGGTCTGCCTGATTGCCCAGACTGACCAACGCACTGAAACCATACTGCTTGTCCAGCGACCAATCAATTAAGCTGTCAATCAACGCCCCACTCTGCGAGAAGAAGGCTACGTTTCCTTCCGGAGCCATGCATGGGCCGAAGGTAGCGTTTAGATTGGAGGAAGGTCGCATGATCCCTAAACAATTCGGACCCAACACTCGGATTTTTCCTTTCTTTGCCAGGTGCAACACTTCTTCTTCTACTTTTTTACCTTGTTCGCCCAGCTCTGAGAAACCTGCCGCGACAATGATAACTCCCTTGACCTTTTTTTTGACACAATCCTCCATAATCAGGGGGACGATCTTGGCTGGAACGGCAATGATCACCAGATCAATCGACCCTTTGACATTGAGTAAAGAGGCATAACAAGAAAGACTGAATACCTTTTTTACATTGGGATTGATAGCGTATATCTTTCCTTTAAAGGGCTTGTTTGTCTTTGAACTAAAAACACCCCCCTTGAGCAGACTTCGAATCAAGCCATTTCCAACGGTCTTGGGCTTTGGAGAGGCGCCTACCACGGCAATGCTTTTTGGATTGAATAACATGTCTAGCACGAGATCACCTTTGCATCCACAACGTAAGCTCCCCTTTCATTAATAATAATCGGATTGAAATCAAGCTCTGAAATCATGGGCTCATGGAGAGCCAGACTTGAAACCTGAGTAAGGATGTGCACTATCTGTTCCTTGTTCACAGGCGGAAGTCCTCGATAGCCTTCCAGGATTTTTTTTCCTTTTATGCGGTTGATCATACGAAGCGCCTCTTTGGGTGTAATCGGAGCCAGTTCCATTGCCACATCCTTAAGAACTTCGACAAAAACCCCACCTAAGCCAAAAACAATGACTGGGCCAAAGGTCGGATCGCGTTTCATTCCAACGAGCACTTCAACCCCTTTCACCATTTCCTGAACAATCCACTGATGCCGGACGCCTTTTAGTTTTTTTTCTTGCTCCATCACTGAATACGTAAGTTCAGACTCATTCTTTACATTCAACAAAACAAACCCCTTGTCCATCTTGTGAAGAACCTCAGGACTATCAATCTTGAGAGCCACTGGAAACACTAGTTCCTGATGTTTCCCATAGAGCGCTGTTTTTGGAAAAGAAAGACCGTATTTTATTAACAACCCGTGCGCCTTCTCCACCGACCAGAGCAT
>CAYOJS010000159.1:1663-2379 GCA_964404345.1 uncultured Methanosarcinales archaeon | reverse complement strand
GAATTCCCCCTCGTGCAACAGATACTATAGTAGTAGGCCATGCTCCACCTTCTGGTGACTTAATAGCAGGATCTTCAACTCCTGGAGAGCCTGTTTCTGAATCTGGATCGCCTATGTATGAAGAAGAATTCGATCATGAGGGGGGAGGTTTAAATAGTTCCAGGCCTTCCCCAAGAGGAATTGGAGGATTTTTAAGGCGAGTTTGGAATGGAGACTGGTGAATATGGGAAGAATAAAAAAATACTTGGGAAGAACTGTGATGATCGGACTTCCACTCTTTGGTATGGGAGCTTTAGTACATCATTACGATCTTGATCAACGCGGACTTCAATGGTGGCAGAATCGACACTCTGAACCTGTTGCGGTTCAAGTAGCGGCAACTCCTGAATCCAATCGTGCCTACCTACCACCCCCTCCAATCTCACAACCTTCTTTGCCTGAAGCAGAGGCTATGCCTGCATTGACTCCTCTAGAATCTATTGTGAGTCCATCTGTTTCGCCCACTCCGAAACCGGCTTACACTGGAAAACGATTTGAAATTACTTTTTCCGGCGCAGACACCACACAACTCAACATACCTAGTAGCTTAGATGATAAAATAAACCTCGCCTTTCCAAATCCTCTAACTGTTGAAGGAACTCCTGTTCATGAGATCCGCATTGAAACTCAAGGAAAAGAGTATTTGAAAACTTCCACCCAATTCAATGCTTTTGACG
>CAYOJS010000159.1:0-1653 GCA_964404345.1 uncultured Methanosarcinales archaeon | reverse complement strand
AAACACCCTCACGGGAGCCTTCAATCAACCCATCTCTTTACAAGTCAATGTCGGCACTTGCCCTTATCCGTATGATTTCAAGATCGGAACCGACCAAGTTCCGGGAAACTGTGCTAATGGCATTGTAACCTACCTTCTTCCCCACTTTACTGAAGGAGTTCTGGTTCCTGCAATGCCTGCTGCGACAGCAAGCCCCCCCCAACCCCCTGTAGTGACTCTTGCTTCTCAAACAGCGAAAGCTGCGCCTTCTCCAGTAAAAAGTGCTGGATCAAATCCATTGAGCGCTCCTATACTTGTAACTTCAACTGCTCCTGTTCTACCATCAACACCCGCCGCTCCTAACCCAGTAACCCCTCCTGCTTTTGAACCCATCACGGCTGACACGCATGAATACATAGTGAGTCTAGGGCAAACCTGGGGAAGCATCGGCTTTGCTTACTTACAAGCACACGGTGAACCTGTCACTCCCCACTTACTCTTCGGAGACCCATCGAATGACTATGAAGGAGGGCTTGTTAAAATCTTGGCTAACTTGAATGGTATGACCCCAGACACCCTTTTCGCAGGAAAAAAGATTCAGCTCCCCGACTATCAAAAAACAGAACCCGCCCCGCAAGAACCAGGCGTTTATCAAGTCACTTTGGAGCAACCAGGACTTACCTATATAATGGATCAGTTCCGAGCGGACCAAGGCATTCTTTCTCAAGACTATGCCATTAGCCCCGGTTCGTTTGATTATCGCCTCGCTCTAAGCGTTGCGGAAGAGCAACAAATTGATGCAACAAAACTACGCGAAGGAGACTCTATCGACTTACGCGAGTTCCTAAACGATTATCAAACCCGAGGTGTCCAAGCTGTCCAAGATCGCATTGAACAAGGTGGCCAACTCTTGAATGAACAACAAAAAGCAGAGCAAGAACAACGAGCATTGCAAAACAACACGCACACTTACTTGAGAGACACTGGTCGCACGATTCAAGAAATCTTCCAACAACCTACTTTGAAATCCATCGAGATAGCGTATCAACTCATCCAAGACCGAGATGGAGCGATTGTTGACTTAAGTCATGCTCACGATGTCGGTGGATTATTGGCTGAACAGCAAGCCTTGGAACAACGAGTGGCCCAAGCTCACCGTCGGTTGGACTTGGAAGCGATTGAATATCGAGAATTAAGAGCGGAAGACTTAGTGTACTTTGACCAAGTTGAAAATGCTTGCGAAATGTACAAAGCTGCGTAAACCCTTTTCTCTCTATAGAAAACTTTAAATAGGCGCTTTGGGAAAGAAGAACTATGGCGGGTTCTGTCTTCCGAAGCAGCATTGACTTCTTTGGCCAGATTGGGATTTACGATGTCGTACTGCCCTTTCTTTTAGTCTTCACCATCGTCTTTTCCATCCTGGAAAAAACCAAGATGTTCGGCACCGATAAAACGGAAGGAGGCGAAGTTACCAAGAAAAACCTCAACGCGATGGTTGCCTTTGTCAGCGCCTTCTTCGTCGTGGCCAGCAGTCAGCTTGTAGCGGCCATTAACCAGACCGTCGGACAAACCTTCCTCCTCTTGCTCTTAGGCGTTCTCTTCCTCATGCTCGTCGGAACCTTCCATACAGGCAGTGAGCAGTTCAAACTTCCCGATCCCTGGAAAAACGCCTTT
>CAYOJS010000158.1:0-2390 GCA_964404345.1 uncultured Methanosarcinales archaeon | reverse complement strand
AAAAAACATTCTAAACACAAAAAAAAGAGTTATTCAAACCTCTCTATAGTTTTCTCATTTATTTTTCTAATAGCCAGATGCTGGTTCGAAAGAGTCCTCTTTTGGAATAGTGCTCTGGAATGGCTTTAAGTTGGGGGAGGTGTTTGATCAGTATGAAGCCGTATAAGAGCAGAGGCATCCATAATAATTTCAGACTCCAAGGGGTATGGTGTACAAGAGGGAAGAAGATCAGGCTGATGGCGAAGAAGCCAGCAGAAATGCCGCTGAACAAAATATCTCGTAGGTTTACTTTAGAGGGATTGCAGATCCAGTACCAGGCGATTAGGCTGGCTAGGACATAGCAGGTCGTATTGAATTCATTCGCGTAGTACTTAGGTTCCCAGTAGCTGATCAGGCCTTGGACCTGCCAATGGTTGAAGGGGTAGAAGGGCCAGTAATTGTCTCCTACATGCGTTAAATAATCGCTAAAGATGTGGAAGCCCCATCCCCAGAAATAACCATATAGGATTTCTTTTTTCCACCATAGGGTAGGAGCTAGTAAGGCAATGAAGATAAGTGTACTGTGTAATCCGTATCCAATGGGTTCGGTGAAAGGGAATAAGAAATAAAGTTGAAGGTTTAGGGTTTTCATCGTGCCGTTTCCAAGCAAAATGAGCATTTGAATGACCCAAATCAAATCAGGAATAACAGAAAAAAGCACAGCCTTCCACCACCACTTCTTTTTCCGGAACCATGCATACGTCCAGAATAAGTGCCAGAGTGTGTTCATGGCTGGATAGTTCTCCACTTCCTTTTTAAATCTAAGCTTCCTAGAACGTAATCTTTATATATTCTAGATACTTATCTAATCAGTGAAAGATAAGTGATACTAGTTTCGTAGGAAAGACTACACCCATTGTTTAAGATAGGCAAATACTTTCGTCGAGTATGATTCTTTCCAGTCATGCTCAACAGGAAATGCACCAAGCAGGGATTACAGAGGAAGAAGTGGCTCAATGCCTGGAGTATGGAGACTTAGAATTTAGAGAAGTAGTAAACGGAGAAGTAAGGTATGGAAAATATTTCGGGTTAAAGAATAAAGATATCACAGTAGTTTACACATTTAGAAAGAATGCGATAAGAGTCGTTACGGTTTATCAAATTCAGAGGAAACAATGGAAAAGATGAAAGACGGCATTTATTGTGCTAAGTGCAATATCCTTGTGAAGGAAGGGATGCTTCCTAGATATGAATTTCAGGAAGGTTTCCCTCTGAAAAATGTCAATGCGTATGTATGCTCAAAGTGTGATAACGTCTTTTTCACGGAGAAGCAGGCGAAGGAAATGGAGAGGCGCACCGAGAAAGAGTATTCCTTCGGCTTCGATCGCAAGGTAACCGTCAGCGGAAGAAGCCTCGTGGTTGGAATCCCTGCAGAGCTAGCAGAGCATCTAAAAATAAAGCAAGGCCAGAAAGTCAGAATCATTCCGATCGCAAGGGATGGATTTATGATTAAGAAGGCAGGCACTTAGGTTTAAGGTTTGGCTTCTCTCCACATCTCTTCAAAGACTTCTTGCAGGTTTCGGGCGAGTTTTTCGTTCTCAATAAATAAGATGCCACCTAGGGCATGTGCATCCTCAGAAACCAGTTTGACAAGCACTTTTTTCCGGTCGATAATGTCGCAGCGGGTATAATCGGTGTTGAGCTTGCGCACTTGGAATGAATTTTGCGGCAAATTTTGGAGGAGGGTGGGTAAAAGAATATGTTTAGGATAAATGCTTCGAAACCGTACGCCTCGCTCGATGGCTTTGCTGATTTCTTTCTCCCATAGGCTTTTGGCTGTTCGGTTGCTTTTTGGTTTGTGGTGAATGTTCAGGATCTGGCAAACTTCTTGGTTTGCTTCTCGAAACGTTCGTAGTTGGATGGTTTGGTTTTCTTCGAGTGATGTTCCGATTTGGAAGAAAGGTGCAGGTTTGTTTTGGACTTTGGCGAGCGTCGTAGCCAAGTATCGTACCTCATTGTATAGGGTTTCGTCTTGGTGTTGTTTTTGCTGGATGAGGGTGGAGAGCACTTGGAAGGGATTCGCTATGTAGAGTTGTTTGGGGCGTTCTTGGGTTTCTTGGATGAGATTTTTGCGGAGAAGGCCTTGCAGTATAGAATAAACTTTTCCAAGGGGTATTTGAGCTTTTTTGCTGAGTATTTTAGGCGTCACTTTTTCTTTTAGAATAACGTCGAGGGCTTTGCTTTCATAGTAACTAAAGCCCAGTTCCTGTAGTAGGTGCATAGTTTCACTCTAATTGGGAGTGAGAAAGTCGGAATTCTTTTTAAAGATTGCTAAGGGAGATATGTTTATGATGAATTTGGAAAAACCCTTAAATTTGTTCGAAGAGATCAAGGACATCCGAATACGGGAA
>CAYOJS010000157.1:0-2564 GCA_964404345.1 uncultured Methanosarcinales archaeon | reverse complement strand
AGGGGTTAATTGCATCTATGGCGAGTTAAGTGATGCGGAGTTGTTAGAACGCTTGGAAGTGAGAGAGGTGGAAATTTTAATCTCAACTTCGTTGGAGTTGCGGGAGAATCTTTCGATCATTGAGCATTTTAGAAAGTTAGGCAGTAAGGCTGTCATCATCGTAGCTGCCAGTCGGGTAAAGGATTCATTGAAGTTATACGAGGAAGGAGCAGACTACGTCGTTTTGCCCAATTACTTGAGTGAGAAACAGATCGGAGTGGTTGTGGAGGACTTAAGCAAAGACTTAAACTCCGTTATAAAAGCAAAGGTGGAGCACATTGCTGAATTGAAGAGAAAAGAGGAGCACCTGGGTCATATTAAAAAAACAGAGATGATTCCAATAGACGCGTTTTTGAAGGACATTGACAAATATGCAAAGAAATTGTCTAAGAAGGGAAAGTCTTTAGCTGGGCTGGGCGGGAAGAAAAAAGATGAAGCGTTGTGATTGGTGTCTGTCAAGTGAGTTAATGATTCAGTATCACGACATAGAATGGGGTGTTCCACTGCACGGCGATCGAAAATTGTTTGAGTTCATGATTCTCGACGCCTTTCAGGCAGGTCTGAGTTGGTCTACCATTCTAAACAAGCGTAAGAATTTCGAATGTGCTTTCGATGGCTTTGATCCGAGGAAAATAGCGAAATACGATTCAAAGAAGATCGGCAAGCTCTTGCAGGATGCAGGCATCATCAGAAACCGCCTAAAAGTCTCAGCCACAGTAGAGAACGCAAAACAGTTTCTAAGAGTCCAGAAAGAACAGGGCTCTTTCGACCGGTTCATCTGGCAGTTCGTGAAGCACAAACCCATTCAAAATGAGTGGAAGTCCTTGAAGCAAATACCGGCAAAGACCAAAGAGTCTGACCAAATGAGTGAAGCCTTGAAAAAAGAGGGCTTCAAGTTTGTCGGCAGTACGATCTGCTATGCCTTCATGCAGGCTTCTGGCATGGTGAATGATCACTTAACGACTTGCTTCCGACATAAAGAAGTGAAGAAGTTAGGTGATCAGAACGGATCACTGCAATCCTTCCGATAGCTACAATTAAAAAAGAGTTCTTTGCACTTGTTCTTGACGAGTTCGTTTTGGCACAGCAGGCATTGATCAGGCATGGTGTTTTTTAGATAGTGTATTTATTTACAAGTTATTGGGGGAGTATTTTCACAACATTAAAAAACAGTCAAGCTTAAGGGGATTTCATGGCAGAAAAGCCGTTTTGGAGTGTGTCAGGGAAGGAGACTTTAAGTCAGTTGCAGTCAAGGCTTTCGGGTTTGACAGAGGTGGAGGTAAAGGCGCGTTTTTCACTCAACTCGTTTAAGCCTAAGAAACAGGGTGTCTGGGCGATTCTCATGGGGCAGTTCTTGAGTCCGATTATTCTAATCTTAGTTCTCGCCGCAGGAGTGTCTTTTTTCTTGAGCGACACCTTCGATGCCTTGATCATTTTAGGAATTGTCATTGTGAGTGGTTTGCTAGGTTTCTGGCAGGAAAAAGGCGCTTTGGACGCGGTAGAAAAATTACTGAACTTGGTGCGGGTGAAGGTGTCTGTGTTAAGAGAGGGAAAGCAGCTCAGCATTCCAGTCGAGGAGGTAGTCCCTGGGGATATTTTAGTATTGGCGGCAGGCCAGGCTCTTCCAGGGGATTGTCTGATTCTTGAATCGACCAATCTGTTTATAGATGAAGCAACCTTAACAGGTGAAACATATCCGGTGGAGAAGAAGGTAGGTATTTTGCCTCCTAAGACAGTGTTGGCGCGTCGTTCAAATGCCTTATTCATGGGTACGCACGTGGTGAGTGGGACGGCGAAGGCGCTTGTAATAAAAGTGGGTAAAGACACTGAGTTTGGGAAGGTGTCGGAGCGCCTGAGCAAGGCAGAGCCTCCAACGGAATTTGAGCAGGGGATTAAAAAGTTTGGGTATTTCTTGATGGAAATCACGTTGGTATTGGTCATGGCTATTTTTGCAATCAATGTATTCTTGGGGCGTCACATTTTGAACTCATTTTTGTTTTCAGTGGCTTTAGCAGTCGGCCTCACGCCGCAATTGCTCCCAGCGATTATCAGCATTAACCTGGCGCATGGAGCAAAGCGGATGGCAAAGCAGAACGTAATTGTCCGTAAGTTGGCTTCGATTGAGAACTTTGGGAGTATGAATGTGCTTTGCTCAGATAAGACAGGTACGCTAACAGAAGGTAGGGTGCACGTGCATTCAGCCTTGGACGTGAATGGGGTGGAAAGCAAAAAGGTACGTCTGTATGCCTACCTAAATGCTATATACGAGTCCGGCTTCAGAAATCCAATCGATGATGCGATTCGCAGACACCATTTTGACATTTCAGATTGTGAAAAATTAGATGAGGTCCCATATGATTTTGTGAGGAAGCGCCTGAGTGTATTGGTTAAAATCGGGGGAAGGCATGTCATGATAACCAAAGGTTCTTTGCACAGCATATTAAGTGTGTGTTCTTCTGCAGAAGGGCCTCGTGGCGCTATTTCAATGGCCCTCGTTAAAAAGAAATTGGAGAAGGAGTATAAAG
>CAYOJS010000156.1:0-2602 GCA_964404345.1 uncultured Methanosarcinales archaeon | reverse complement strand
GAAGCGCCCGTTCGCCCCCTTCACTTGAAAGTTCCCCAATTTCTCGGATGATAAAGTCTCGGGTTGTTACCTTTTCTTCTTTTAGTTTCTTCTCGGCCAGCTCACCGGTTTTTCCTTTGAATTCTGTGGCAAAGCCAATCAAAGGTAATGCTTCAGCACGGGTCTTGTGGTCAATGCAGTATTGTGCCAGTTCATTGAAGAGCTTAGCTTGGTAGCTGTGTACGTAAAGTTTGAGTATCTTTTTAGGAACAATGCGCAGGGCTCCAACATAGTCTTGCCTGTGTTTTTTAGTGTATTCCAAGATCTTATCCTGTAGAGGGGTTTTGCTTTCTTGAATAACCTCCAGGGCTTGTTTGAATTTTTTTTGAATGAGCGATTTTCCAATTTCAGCATTATGGGTCGAAAACCGTTGCTCGCCGAAGTAATTGATCATTTTAGATAGTTTTTTAGGTTGTTCCCAGGGATTGAGGTTTCGTAAGGTGATCTTAAACTGGTTTCCAAGCAGGTCGCCGAGGCTGATGGGTTTAGATCCATATCCATAAAACCCAAAGGTTAAGTTGAGAATTCTTATTTTTTCCATGCGCTCTTTCAAGGCAGCAGGAGTCGAGATCAATTGTCGCGTAACCGCCGTCCGGTCTTTATTGCCCGCTGCCCCAAGGTATTTTCGTGGAATCTGGAGGGCTCGACAGATCTTTTGTAGGGCATCTTCCGTGTTGAGGTATTTCTTGGTCATCCAAAAAAAGGCAAAGGGTCCGGTTTCCAAGGGATGCAGGTTAGTGATTTCCTGCACTTGAAAGTCTTCCGGTTGTTGTTTTAGAGTGTACATCCAGCCGCATTATAGAGGGGTAAATTTATAAAGACTCTTCTTTTAACCGTCGATGATGGCAAAAAAGAAGGCCGAACAGGAAAGCGTCTTAAAGTCAAAAGACCCTGTGCAGCCGGAATTAAACATTGGCTTGGTGGGTCATGTCGATCATGGTAAAACCACTTTGACTGAGCAATTAACAGGTAAGTGGACCGATACGCATTCGCAAGAAATCAAAAGAGGCATCACGATTCGCCTGGGTTATGCTGACAGTATATTTCGTAAGTGTCCAAAATGTGAAGGTTCAGAAGCTTTTACAACCAAGGAAGAATGCCCAACGCACAAAATCCCAACTGAGTTCTTGAGAAAAGTGTCCTTTGTAGATGCTCCCGGTCACGAATCCCTCATGGCTACCATGTTGTCCGGCGCTACCATCATGGACGGCGCTATGCTTTTAGTGGCTGCCAACGAAACCTGTCCACAACCCCAAACCCGAGAACACTTGATGGCGTTGCAAATTTGTGGGATCAAAAACATCGTGATTGTCCAGAATAAAATTGACCTCGTAGCAACCGAACGGGCCTTGCGCAATTACCAGCAGATTAAGGAATTTTTAAACGGTACCATGTATGAAAACGCTCCGATCATCCCCGTAAGCGCTCAGCACAGTGTAAACATTGGAGCATTGATTCAAGCGATTGAAGAATATCTCCCCACCCCTCAACGAAATGCAAGCGAAGACCCGATCGTATTCTTAGCGAGAAGCTTTGACATAAACAAGCCAGGCGCTGCGCCGAAAGACATGAAAGGCGGTGTCTTGGGTGGAGCATTGGTAAAAGGCACTTTACGAGTAGGAGACCGAATTGAGATCCGTCCAGGTCACGTGGTAGAGGAGCAGAATCGTAAAGTGGGAAAACCCTTATTCACAAAAGTGTTGAGCATCATGACAGGCGGCCAAGCCGTGGAAGAGGTAAAACCTGGCGGTTCTTTGGGGATTATGACAACATTGGATCCTTCTGTGGTAATGGCGGATTCGTTGGTTGGAAACGTAGTGGGGTTGCCAGACAAGCTTCCCCAGATTTGGTACGAATTGGACTTAGAAACCCACCTTTTGGAACGGGTTGTGGGTTCAGAGGAAGAGCTCAAAGTGGACCCAATCAAGATGAACGAGCCCTTGATGTTGAATGTCAACGCAGCCGCTACCGTGGGTTTTGTAACAGACATCAGTAAGAATCGCTTCAAGTGTAAACTGAAATTGCCCATTTGCTCTGACCCAGGCTCTCGTGTGACCATTTCTAGACGGGTCGGAACAAGGTTTAGGTTAATTGGGTATGGAATCATTAAAGGATAGATTCTAGAAAATTTTATTAAGGGTCTTAAATTTCTTCTCCCCGTGTCCGCCATCAAGTCCCGCATTCGTACTGTTCCAGACTGGCCGAAGAAGGGGGTTATGTTCCGAGACATTACTACGCTTCTAAAAGACCCCGTCGGCCTTAAGATATGTATGGATGACTTCTACAAACGCTATAAAAACATGGACATTGACATCGTTGTTGGTATTGATTCTAGAGGCTTCATTCTCGGCGGTGCCCTAGCTTATCTATTAGGTAAGGGTTTTGTACCTGTAAGGAAAAAAGGAAAGCTGCCTGCTGCAACAGAAAAGGAAGAATACAAGCTCGAATACGGCACAGACACTATCGAGATCCACAAGGACGCCATTGAAAAAGGTCAGAAAGTGATAATTATTGACGATCTATGCGCCACCGCAGGACCAGCAACCGCAGCGGCAAAATTAGT
>CAYOJS010000155.1:0-2748 GCA_964404345.1 uncultured Methanosarcinales archaeon | reverse complement strand
TATCCACCACTAACACGGCCTTTTGGACGCTCTTGAACCGGTCCAACAACCCCTCATCTAGGTCCTCATATCCATACAAGACTACTGCCGGTGGCTCTTTTGCAAACAATTTAGACTCCTCGGGTTTCTTGAAAATGCAATCCAAACCACGCAACCAAGGCTCCAAGGCATAGTAGATTCTTGCATCGTACTTGATTAAATAAGATGAAAGAGTCATGGACAGGATGATTAATAGAATCGTTAAGGAGAGCATATCAGCACCCACATGACCGAGAAGCATACCCTGCGCTACGACGATCAGGCCGAACTCAGAGGCTTGACCCAGATAGATACCCGATAGGAAAGAAGTTTTTTTGTCATACTTCAAGAACAAACCCAAAAAGAACACGATGACCGGCTTTACCAACAAGGTAATCGCTAACAATACCACCGCCGGTAAAACCAATTTACCCAAGGAAGGCAAAGCAATTTGCATACCTAAGGCCACGAAAAAGAGCGTGTTGAAGAAATTGGCCAAGGCCTTGATCCTGGTGTGAAGGTCGGACGAATATGGGATGTTGGCAATGGTGACTCCCGCTACGAAAGCTCCGATTGAAATCGAGAAGCCCAACTTCATGGCTAGAAACGCAAAGCCGAAACACAATGCCAGACTGGATATGAATAACAATTCAGGGTAGCGAGCGGCAAAATGAAACAACCTTGGCAAGACGTACTTACTTAACACAAACCCTGCCAGTAAAAGCAATAAACCTTTTAGCAATGAAACCCCTAACAAAGTGACTGAGAAATGATCTGCATTGAACAAGAACGACAACGCCAGAATGACTAAGACGTCCTGCAAGACCAGAATGCCCACAGTAATTCTGCCTTCTAAGGTTTCCAACACCTTCTTATCGGCTAACCAGGACACGACCAACAAGGTACTGCTGAAAGCCACCGCGATTCCTGCATAGATCGAAGGCAATGTTCCAAAATGCAAGACTTTTGCAGCTACGAAAGCCACCAAAAAGGTCAAGACGACCTGTAAAATGCCTCCAACCAAGACGACCTTGCCAACCTCCTTGATCTTGCCAAAATTCATTTCGAGACCGACCACGAAGAGCAAGAAGGTAATGCCCAACTCGGCAATGATCTCAACGGTCTTAGACTCAGTAATTAGATGCAAACCATAAGGACCTATAATCAATCCTGCCAAGATATAAGCTAAGATGATCGGCTGCTTCAATGCCTTGATGATGAAGCCGACTACTGCTGCAAAGATGATGATGAGACCAATGTCTGCAATTAATTGCTCCATGAGAACCTCTCTTTCATTAGGAAAAGAAGGTATATAAATGTTACTTCTACACCATAGAAAAGCTTAATAACCTTGTTTATACAAAAAGAAATATGTGGGGAGTGGAATAAACTACCCGTGACTTACCTGAGACCATCCGAACTCATTTCTTAACAGAAGCTGCTGTCCTTTATCAAGACCTCCAAGACTGGCAACTGCGAATTGTCCTGGTTCCTGCACCTGAACCCCAGTTTTCTGGGCATATGATCCGCGCTGCAGAATGCCACAATCCAGGCTGGTACAGTGACCTTTACTGGGAACATGACCCTCGACCTGGACTCAAACGAGACCGCTGCGAACGCGCCCTTGACCGGCTACGCCAAGGAGAAGACCAACCCTACTGGAACAGCCGCATGTACGGCGCTGTCCCCCACCTTTACTCTTACGACACCCTTTTCAGAACCGCCATCCTCCAAAGACTCCTCCATGGATACGAACACCAAGGACGACCCATAGAACCTGTGCCTGAAGTACGCGATTTCTTTGAACCCAGCGAACTTGAAACCACCATGGAAACCGAATATACCCTCGCTGTTTAACAAAAACATAAAAACCAAGCCCATTTTAAGAGACTATGAAAACACGATTCTATTCTATTATCCTTCTAACCCTGCTCCTCCTCGGCTGTGAAAGTGTCGAAGACATGCAAAAGCGCGTTGAAGTTACTAACACGACTGCGAACCAGACCCAACCTGCTCTCGAGCCATCCCTTCCGATTGCTGCTCCATTACCCACCCAGGATGATTCGGAACCTTCCCTGAAACCAAGCGTTCAAGAAATCAAAAACCTGCTCCCACCCCCTGTCGTTGAAACGAACACCACACCTGAAGTTGTTCCCCCTGAACCCCCCAAAACCCTCACTTTTGTACCCCAACGGCAACAAAACGACTGCGCGAACCTCCCAAAAGTTTTATGCAACCAACAAGATGCCTGCGAATACGCCGTTGACGAAAAGACTGGAAAACAGTACTGCCGGCAGCGCTGCAAACTGTACCCTATCGGAGAATGCACGAATGCTGGGGGATGTGTCATTAAAACCGACCGAAGAAACAACACGGTTTGTCTGACTGACTGTGCTGCTTTTAGCAATGCCGACCTATGCGATCGCTACATAGACTGCGGATGGAGCCAAGGGAATTGTACAAGCCTAGGATACCGATAGGGATTTCTTTTTAGAACTCTTCGATTTTTTAACGCTTTTTACTGCTTTTGTTTTTTTAACTTTCTTTACTTTCTCTGCTCTTGTTGCTTCTTCCACGTTCTCTAACTCTTTTTTGGGCATCTCTTTCTTAGGACTTTCTGCTTTTTTGAACTTACGACCGGCGCCTAGATCATCCGCCACCTTCTTGAACACTTCTTCCTGCTTATCGGAAAGCCCACCATACCTTAGATACGCATCTTTAATATTCCTT
>CAYOJS010000154.1:0-2763 GCA_964404345.1 uncultured Methanosarcinales archaeon | reverse complement strand
TTCAATAACAAAAGGTCTGACAACGACTTTACTGGTACCATGACGGGGGGCTTCTCCTTCTCCGCTAAGTTCAACATAGTCATCGCTGGGAGCTACGCCTTCTTCTTCATAGTCATTTTTTCGGAACCGTTTGAACAGAGAAAATCCCATGTGGTTAGCCTCGGATCACGTCTTATTTCACGGCCTTCAAGTATATAAAGCTTTTGGTGAGGATACAGCCTTTTTTCGTCTATTGTGCGCGAAATCAGCGGTTTTAGGGCTTGGGGAAAAATTTAAATAGGTGGGGGGTACCCTCTTGAATATGAAATATGGCTGGGTAGTGATAACGCTCTTTTTGGTTCATATAAGCTTGATAGCTGCTCAGGATGCAAAGAATGTGTCGAGTGTGCTCATAAAGTATGTCACTGCAGAAGAGTTGGGGATTGAATCCTTGACGTTGGACAAGCTGGTAGTCTCAAAGTTGGGGGATCCTGTGAAGGTGTATTCGTTTTCTACAGCAGATGACATACAGAAGGCTGTAGATGGTTTAAAAGAGGATGCTTTAAAGCAGCGCCTTTCATTGGTGAAAGAGGATTTGAACAAAAAACAGTGGGTGAGTTTGCCGATTCAGCAAGTAGAAATTTATCAGATGGGTACGATTTATGCGAACATCGATAAAAAGGCGTTTCGTAGCCGGGTTCGCATGACTGTGACGGCGCCGGATAATTATAAAACAGTTAAGATTGTACAGCTCTATCCAGATGGGGAGGACATAAGTGCAGTGGACTTAATGTTTGATCCAGAGGATAAGCCAGTCGTGTTTAAGAACCGAGATCCAATGTTGGAGTGGAACATTCCATTGGTATCCCCAGGGCAAGTCATCAAGTTGGAATACTATGTGAAAGATATTTTGACGAACGCCAAACTAAGTGTGTTGGCGTTTGGAGAGCTTTATAGTTCAGCTGAGCCTTTGCCGGAAGTGAATGAGTCTGCTATCGTGACGCCTCCGGAAGTGAATGAGTCTCAGAATGAAACCAATGTGAATTCAAGTGAGGCCCATTCTGAAAATACAGAGACTAAGTTTTCAACGGCCTTCCTGCTTACCATCTTGAGTATTGTTGCCTTGGTTGCCATTGTGATGGCTATTTTCCATTTCGAGTTGAAGGAGAAGGCCGTCGCAGAAAAGAGGAAGTTTTCGGAAAACTTGGATCGCTATGTGAAGACGAGTTTGCAGATGGGTGCCGATCCAAAGACGTTACGTCAGGCCTTGGCAGCAGCAGGGTGGGATCCTCAACAAGTGGATAAGCTAATCGAGCATCATGCGAAGAAGCATTAGGTCTTAATTGAAGGGTTAAGCTCATTTTTCTAGGAAAACTTTATAAATGGATTAACTATTGCTAGGTAGTGATTTAAGGAGATAGGATGGCAATGCAACTTCCACTGTTTCAGTCAAGCACAAAACTTGAGCTCCCTCAACGAGTTCATGTGCGTCTTTTTGTTCCTGATCCTTTGCAGACCGGTTTTTTCAGAACAAATACAGTGTCTGCTCAATATTTCAGTCGTTTTCCAAGTGGGTTAGAAATCAATACAGATCCTGCTGCTTTTTATCTAGTAACGCAAGGGCCTTTATCACCTGCTGATTTTAGAGATCCTGCAGTTTTGAAGCACATGGGTTTATGGGGGAGGATTCTTGAACAGCTCGGAACTCAACCTTTCTTAGGCCACAAACCTCTCTCTTCAGAAGAATTAGAAGCAAGGATACGTTCTGAAGCAAGAGTGCCAGTGCGTATTGCTTATCAACCTACGCCTCCAGAGAGAAGTGTTCTTTATGAAACTGGGATGGACACTGGTGGTCTTGTTGATTCAGTTAAAGCAAAAAAATTAGTGTTTGAGCCTGGTATATCTACGCTCTACATAGCAAGGGATCCTTCCGTTCAAAAAATATTTGGTGAGATGGAGATTGCTTAAACAACGTTTGCTTTTTCGTTTTGAAGTTCTCTTGTAAAATAAGGGATATCTATTAAGACCCCTCTATCTCGTGGTGTAGTATACGTGTCTTCTGCTTGGAGGTAGCGGAGTATATTCTCAATTCGTCTTTGGACAACTGTGATAAGGGGTTGCAGTTGGGGGTCGTTCGGGTCTAAATGTCCTTTCTGGAGTTCAAATTGTATTTTCTGATTGATCACTGTGAGTTGGGTTTCAAGAAAGGTCCAAGCATCGATTTCTAGAAGGATGTATAAAAAAATGCGTTCAACTTTGCTTTTAGAAGGCCTGCCCTGCGCGAGGTCTTGGGCATGGCATTCATCTTTAATGAAAGCGTTTAATATAGAAAGGTGGGTGCCGATTTCTCTTATTTTTTGGGTTAGAAGGCTTTCCAAATCGCTGGTGAACTGAGCGCCAAATATTCGAAAAATGTGCTGGGCTATTTTTAATCGCTTTTCTCTTAGTGTGTTGAATTCTTGGGTTTTGTTTTGCGGAAAGCGATAAGCTTCTGCCTCTTGCGCAGCTGCAGCAGCGGCTAAGGCCTGGTTGCGTTCAGCTCTTCCGCGGATAACATCAAGGTTCCCGGAAGTTTGTAATTCTCTAGATAATTCTCTGGTGCTTCTCCTTCTGAGCATAGTCAACAAACCCATACCTTCTTCTGAGTGTACAACCTATTTAAACTCTTCGTTCCCTTTACCAATTGTGTTATCCCGAAATTATTTCCCTTCGGTGAGTTTTTTAGGGTTATGAAACTCACGAAGGGGAAGCTCGTCGAGACGCTTCGACGCAAAAATGAGGGAT
>CAYOJS010000153.1:0-2801 GCA_964404345.1 uncultured Methanosarcinales archaeon | reverse complement strand
GAGTGGCCCTCACCAACCTACAATGTCAACAAGTAAGAAACTACCTGCGTGGGGGCAGTGTCTATCAAGAGCTGAATCGAAGTGGCTTTGAAATAGCCCATTTTTATCCCAGAGTTGTTTTGTACGGCGCCATGAAAGACAATAATACCGCTCTTATGCACGAGTTTTGCAAAGAAGGGCAATAAAAAAACCTTCGGTTCCCGTTTTATGAGGCCAAAGTCTTTTGCACTTACTTAGTTCTGGATTGAGCTTTTCACCAAATACTTCGGTAAAACCTGGATCGCCGATTTCTAGTTCTATTTTTTCCAGTTTTAATTCAGGACACTTCTTTAAGAGCCAATCGATGTTCATTTCGTTCTCTTCCGGCTCCAAGGTGCACGTTGAATAAACCAGTGTTCCACAAGGCTTTAAGACTTTCACAGCAGCCTTCAAAAGTTCTTTTTGCAACCTGGCACGCTCTTTGATTCCATCGAGCGTCTTCTTATTGAACCAGTCCTTGTCTGTTATGAAATTACCCGAGCAAGGCGCATCCAACAGAACCTTGTCAAATTCCATCTTGAAATCCGGCACGAAACGCGCGTCCTTCTTGTAGAGAATGGCATTGGTAACCCCACAACGCTCCAAGTTGTTTCGAACTGAAACGAGGCGATGCACGTTTTCATCCAACGCCATGATGATACCCTTACCGTTCAGGTATTGGGCGATCTGCGTTGTTTTACTACCCGGTGCGGCCGCCATGTCAAGGATTGTTTCATCCGGTTGAGGATTTAGGACTTGAACAGGCAATTGACTGGCTGCTTCCTGAAGATAATAATAACCGAGCAAGTATTCCGGTGTTGCGCCCATGGAAAACTTGGCTTCGTACCAATAGCCCCACTCTAGAAAAGGGACCTTTTCCAACCGTACACGCTCCCTTTTCAGACGGTTGATGAGCTCATTTTCTTGGATTTTTAAGGTGTTTACTCGTAGCGACGGCCGTATGAGGATCTTTCTAGGTTCAAATTCGGCGCCGAGCTGTTTATACCGGTTCAGGAAGAAGTTCATGAAGATTGGTATATTGCTGTAGTCTTAAAGGTTTTTATTGTAGTCGAAAAATATTTAAGCTTCACTTCTTTACTTCCATTAAATCCTTGTAATAAAGGATTTGGTCGCTGAGGGCGGGAGTCGAACCCGCAAATCCGTGGAGGATAACACTTTTTCAGAGTGTCGAGCTCACCAATGCTCAGCCTCAGCTCTTACCTTTCTTTTGTACCTTATACCTTTATTATAAATGTGCCCGCCTATTTTCCAGACATTTTTCGGAGAAAATGGAGGGTTTACGGAGAAAGCGAGTTTTTTTCACTAAGCTCGAAAATTACAGTAAATGTAGATATTGACAACGAAAAATATAAATAGTAGAGATACTTTTTAATATCATCATGAAAGAGAAATCCCTCTTTATTCAGACCTTTGGAGACTACCCCCTGATTCGAATCCTTGACTTTTTGATGTATTCTCGAGACTTTGACTATCCCGTCACAGAGATTGCTAAAAATGCAGGGGTGAACTTTCAGACACTGAAGAAACTGTGGCCTCGATTGGAGAAAGAAAAACTGGTGGTGGCAACACGGAAACTGGGCGGAGGACAACTCTATAAGATCAGCACAGAGAACTTGGTTGTGAAGAAATTGATTGAGTTCAATGAGTTTTTGTGTTGGAAAGGTGTGGGGGAAACCCCTAAAGCAAAAGTTCTTGCTACTCGATAAATCAAAACGGAAACAACGGCGCGTTCGTCTCGCCGTTGAAGATCATGTGCAATAAAGCCATCCTAATGTATAGACCATTTTTGGCTTGACGGAAGTAAGCGGCGCGAGGGTCTTTGTCTACGTCGGTGGTGATTTCACCCACTCTTGGAAGGGGATGCATGATGATGGCTTTTGAATTGAGTTTTTTCAATACTTCCTGATCCACGACGTAGAAGTGTTTTAGCTTCTCGTATTCTTCTTGGCTTGCAAAGCGCTCCTTCTGCACTCGTGTGACATACAGCACATCGATCTTTGACAGAATCGGCTTGAAATCTTCTCCTTCCTCAAACTGCACTCCTCGATCTTTTAAGATTTTCTTGTACTTTTCCGGCAAACTCAACTGCTTGGGTGCAATGAGGTATAAGTGCATGTTTTTGTACAACGACAACACGTTCAGTAGTGAATGAATCGTACGACCGTTCAACAGGTCCCCAATCATTGCAATCTTGAGATTGTCTAGGCTTCCTCTTTCCTTATGAATGGTGTAAATATCCAACAAAGCCTGTGTGGGATGCTCTCCTGTTCCATCCCCTGCGTTGATGATCGGAACGTCAGATACTTCTGCTGCTAGCTTTGCTGAGCCCTCCTGAAAATGGCGCATGACGATCACGTCTGCATAGCCCCCAATGATCCGAATGGAGTCCTGCAAGGTTTCCCCTTTAATGGCGCTTGAAAACTGCCCTGCGTGCTCTGTCCCGAGCACATTTCCCCCTAACTTATGCATGGCTGCCTCAAACGAAAACTTCGTGCGTGTACTGGGTTCGTAAAAGACCGTTGCTAAGAGCTTCCCCTGCAAAGAAGGCGTTAGTGAATTTATCTTATCTTTATACTCCAAGACACTTGCCAGGTGAAATAGATTATTCAAAGCCTTTTTGTCCAAGAATTGATTTGTACTAAGGACGTGTTGGATTTTCAACGTTGATCAGCGGAGTAAAGCAGCACTGGTATAAATAGATTCTCATAACTTATCGTCTTGTAAATAATTTATAAACCTGGTTTATCGTCGAGGACCTGCTC
>CAYOJS010000152.1:0-2849 GCA_964404345.1 uncultured Methanosarcinales archaeon | reverse complement strand
TGATTCGGCAAGAAGTTTATCGCCACAATCTGCGAATGACTATGCGCAATGCTGGCGCCCGCCTGCACACCCCTGTTCTTGAAAACGCTTACATACCGAATATTCTGCTGAGAACGCAACTGCTCTATTCGCTCGGCATAACATCCTAACACCTTCGTTACATGCTCTATCGACAAGTCTTCCAACTCAATGCCATGCTTCTGCGTCTCGATTAAGACTTCATGACTCCCATACGCATCAGAAAAGGTAAAAAATTCGTTATCTGTTCGTATTACCGCGTTTCCCTGCGCTCGGACTGCTGGAAAAATGTTTGGAATCACCTGAATCTTATCCGCCCCAAAAACTGTAGACTGAATAACAACCTTCTCATCCACTGGGCAAAACGGACAGTTTTTATTGTCAACCTTGGCTTTTTCCTCCTTAAGTTGCACAGGCCTACGAGCGCGCTCGCTCGCAATGATCACGTACTTGTCCAACAGATAGTCCTTTCTTATCTCGCCCATTCTTTACCTCGCCAAAGCCAAGTCATACGCCTGCAAGTAATTCTTTACAAAGGTCTTCCAATCCGCCAAGTGAGACAGGTTCTTTGCGTTGATTTTATTTTCTACCCGCTCAGCATGCTCTAACTTGGAATAATTATATAACATCTGGAATAAGTCCTTGATCGCGTCTTCACGCTTGCGATTCATCATCTTTAAGATATAAATCCCAGAGTTCAGATTTTGAGTCATTAACTTCTTCTCCATGAACAGGCCAAAGCCGCTCAAGTTAGAGGTCAAGGCTGAGACGCCTAAAGCCATGGTCTCCAAGGGTGTGTAACCCCAAGGCTCATAATAACTCGGGAACAAGCCAAAATGGCAGCCTGTAATGGCATCGTATAAAGACAAGTTGAGCAAACCATCGTTTCCATCTAGATATACTGGGTATACAATCACTTTGACGGGGTCGTCCGCCTTATTGTCTAATCCGCGATCCAACAACAAGCGCACGAGCGGCTCGTTCTCCTCGTTAAAGACTTGGTGTGTCACCATGGGAGGATTGCCCTGACGCTGGAAATGCCGAATGTTCATCTTGATGTTCTTCAAGAAATCCGCCGCGAAAATCGTGTCTTCTGGATTGTATTTTCCTGAAATCAAGTTGTACAAGAGCTTACTGATGATGTTATGTGTGTTTGAGTCTACTAATTCTTTGATGTTATAATATAGGTCCTTGGTTTCCCTGATTAATGGCTTGATCCCATTGTTTTGCATGGGCGTCCAGAAAAACACCGAGACGGTTCGAGGGCTCTTATCCTTCTTCAATTGCTCATTTAGTAAACCAAGAGCTTCGGCCAGCAGATCAATTCCTTTGTTCCTCAGCTCGTACCTCGACGTGATAAAAAGCGTGATGTTATGCTCCAGATCAAATGTGTAATATGGGAAGAAATAATACGCGAGGAAATCCCGGATGACGGAACGACACGCCATGTGCTTAACCGAAGTCTCTTCCAGCGTGGGAAACTTATCAATGTTCAATCCGTTAAAGAGCAAAACTTCTGGCTTACGGCCTAAGATCTTTTCCGCCTCCATCCCCGTAATCTCGCTTACCGTTGTGAAAATATCGGCGTTTTTTGCGCACGCCCGCTCGGTCGTGAATTTATCCATCACTCCAAAACGCCTTGCTGCATCATCTGGATTTAGATTGTTTAACTGCCCATACAGGTCTTCTCCAGCCCCACAAATACTTCTACCCAGCATCGTTGCGTGCGTCGTAAAAACGGTTTTAACGGCACCTGTTTTTGACCTCAAGTACAACAGGCCAAACCCGGAAAGCCACTCGTGAAAATGCGCGACGATCTTTGAATCCTTATGATCCTGCCAAAAACGCTCAAGAAACATCCCCGTCACCCAACTTAAGACCATGGGCTCCTCAAACTCCCAACCTGAATACAGACTGTCAATTTGGAAATGATCCCACAAAAAGCGCTTGATCTCATCCTTATGATCCGCATACTTGTAGAAATCAATCAGAATTACTTTTGGTTCTGCTTCGATCTGCCACGTCCCAAAATGAGCCTTTACACCCAAGGTCTCTAAGTATTGAAAACACGCCTTGAACTCATCCGGAACCGGCTCTTCTGAGAATTCATACTGCACCTTCTGCGGGATGTACGGCCCAATCAAGCAATACTTATTCACAGAAGCCTTCACATACCCCGCCTTACTCGCAATGACGGTATTGATACCGCCCACCTTGTTGCACACTTCCCACGAACACTCAAAAAGGTAATCAGGCAGCAATTATCTCACCCGGTACAACACGCCACCCGCGATCAAACCCAACAAGAAACCTGCTGAAACCCCATACAAGAACTCCTTCATAAACGCTTTTGGAATCAACCCTTGCTGTGTAGACTCAAAAAACTGCCTTTCCCACGCCTCAATTTCTTTTTGCTTACTCGGAACCCGAACTACCTGGCCGACGTCCAGGTCAAAATCCACCTGAGTATACGAACCTGGCTTGGGTGTTGTTGAATCACGCTTTAACAAAGGGTGCTGCATTTTATCTTTTAATAACTGAATGAGCTCCCGCTTACTCTGTATGGCTTTGACTTTTTCCGTCAGGTCCGGGTTGTGCATGACTCGGTCTACCCACCCTGCGAACTCACTCTTGTGAAGATGATCCATAAATTCTTCATCCGGCATGTCAATCAAGATCAACAACAAATCTGAAACTCCTTTCGCTACTTGCCCACTCCTAAAATAGAAATCCACCGAAGGTGGAACAAGCTCCTGCAGCATAAACACCTCTTTTAGCTCAATCTGAGGAATTTCCCTTTAAAAAGGTATTGAATAATTGCGCCTACTGTT
>CAYOJS010000151.1:0-2880 GCA_964404345.1 uncultured Methanosarcinales archaeon | reverse complement strand
TTCTCCGCGGGCAAAAAGTCTTTTTCCAAGAGAGTTAATTGAGAAGTTTGATGAGTATGACGATGTTCGTTGGGAGAAGGAGCGAGAAGAGAGAGGGCATTCAACTGGTACGACCCCCTTAGTGCATGATTTAGTGGCACTAGCCGATGGAGTGACAGATGAGCAACTTTTATTATTGGCTGAGCAAAGATTGAAATTGAATCCAGGTGTAAAAGAATTATTAGGAGCCTTAGAAGAAAGTCGTTTTTATCTGGTGACGAATTCGCATCCAGCGTTATCGTTGGGTATGGCACATCAGTTTAATATTCCTTTTGGCCAAGTATATACACATGGGCAGCAGGTAATGGCTGAGTATAGGGATGTAGAAAACGAGGTTAAGATTCGATCGCCTTTGTCGGCTTTAGGAGGGTACCGAGAGGCAGTGGAGGCTTTTCTGAAAGAGTATCTACCTGCCTGTGTAGATATGCTGGTAGCACTCAGATCAGGTGATCATGTTGAGTCAGGTCACTTAAAGCGATGGCAAGGGAGTATATTTGATTCCCGTGTAGGTCCCTTACGAACAGGTTTGGAATACCTATTAAGAGCAGAAACGGGTGTTATGGGAGGTCACAGGAAGGCGGATGTGTTGAGGGAAATCGCGCCGGATGGCAACATTGTTTATGTAGGAGATAGTATTGTGGATGCGGATGCGATTCGATTTGCAAGGTATGGCTTTTCGATGAATTGCACAAATGATTATGCATTGAAGGAATCCAAGATAAACTTGGTGGTGGGAGATATGGGAAATCTTATTCCATTGTTAGAAGACATCCAGGCAGGACGATTTAATATGCAGTCGCCTGGGCGGTATTCAGGAGTGCAGCTTTTTTCTGCAGCAGACGTAATCGAGCGGTTTGAGGTTGTGAAAGGGGCAAATAAAGAAATGAAGGGCGCTTTGAAGGCGACTTATTCTGAAGGGCATTAAGATGGTGTATCAATTGGGCATTTTTACAAGTTTATTTGATGACGAAGCCCCTCGGTTATTGAAGACCATTGATGATGCTATTGATAGCGGGGTGGTTGAGGCAGAGGTGCCTTTTGTTTTTTGCAATAAAAAAGAAGGTGTAAACTCAGGAGTGGATGCTCGAATCGCACAAGTTCGTAAGCTGAAGCACCTGAAAAGGCTTATTTTTGTCCCACCTGAAGAAGTAGATGCAGAGGCGTATGCTCGTGCAAGAAGTGAATGGGGAGAATTGGGAGAGGATTCAGCGTTGATGAGAGGGTGGCGCGAGAGGTATGATACTGAAATAGCGGGGGGTTTGCCAGCGACGGATTCGGATCTAAATATTGGTTACATGTTGTGGATGACGCCCGTGTTGCATGATCGCCGTACGATTGTGAACCTGCATCCAGCCCTTCCAGGAATGGGTCCGATAGGAATGTGGCCGAAGGTGATGCGAGAGCAAGCATTAAGGCCTTTATCCTATTTAGCAGGTTTGGATGAGGAAAGAGTAAAGGCTTATCTGCCACACGTGATGAGAATCAGCCGAAACAAGGCGGGAGCGATGCTGCATATGGTGACAAAGGAACCGGATCGGGGGCCAGTGATTTCATGGTACGAGTTTGATCTGGTGAGTCTGGAGCTTCAGAATTCATGGCTGGAAGTAGCGAAGGAAGCGAAAGGTAAAGGTTTAGAAGGTGTGGTCGATACGGAATGTTTTAATAAATTAACTAGGGCAATTCGGGTAGAGCAGGTGCAAGGGGAACATCCATTGCTGTTACTTACTTATCATCGATTGACAAGAGAAGATTGGAAATTAAAGGAGCGGTCTTTGCATATTTCTGGCACTAAGATGGAAGGGGGGTATTGTTTGAATAAAGAGATCGGAGAATGCCTAAGGGCAGAAGGCATTCGATCGGAGATTGCTTAAATCCGATCTAGAATGAAAAGTACTCGTTTTTCGACAACCAGGGCAGGGACGTGGATAACTTCGTAGTTAAGATCTTGATACGCTTTGAGGAGGAGAGGTCCTATCTTTTTTCGAGTCTGTTCATCTTCAACGCGGGCGTAGTCTTGCTCAAAAGATACTTCTTCTAAAAAAAATATCTTTCGATATCGGTTTGGTAGGGGGTCGTTAAAGATTTTAGGATTTAATCCGCAGACCTGGGCATAGGCAATGCTGTCGGGAAGTCCTCGGTCAAGGAAGACAGGCTTGTCTTTCGGGAGTAGTTTTTCGACTTGGAGTTTCAGCTCGAAGACCATTTTTTGAAATCGAGCTTCGTCTTTTCGAAGTTCTTGTGCAGATACGCCGTTGGCGCGGTAGCGGTCGATGAGCACGCGGGAGGATTCAGGTACAGTTTGGTAGCCGCGGATGGCCAATTCTTGGATGAGGGTGCTTTTGCCGGATGAGACATTGCCTGTAATCACATACCAAGGAGGGGTTTTCATTCATTGGCAGAATGGGAGAGATGATTTAAAGGTACCGTTTTTAAAACGGGCATTTATTACTCGCTCGAGACAGATAAAAGGGATTGTGTTTTATGGGAGAGCAAACTATTTATAGCAGAGCCTTGTCTACGACCTTAAGGGGGAACATGGCACACAGGATAGAGGTCATTTCTACGTTTTCAGATGCCCGTGCCGTCGTTAAGAAACGTAAGATTGAATCAATTGGTTTTAAGCTGAAGGGTTTGAAGTGGGTGGATGTTTACACCGTAGACGTGGCTTTTTCAAGTAAAAAGTTACAGGCCATTGCAGACCGTTTGCACAACCCAGTCACTCAGCAAGTCTCGATCGATAAGCCCGTAATCGCAAGTAAGTTTGACTGGGCGGTGGAGATCGGTTTCTTGCCAGGTGTCACAGACAATGTGGGGAATACGGCAAAAGAGGGTGTTGAAGAC
>CAYOJS010000150.1:0-3161 GCA_964404345.1 uncultured Methanosarcinales archaeon | reverse complement strand
CCAATCAAAAAACATTCTAAACACAAAAAAAAGAGTTATTCAAACCTCTCTATAGGTTAATTGCACCACATAAGTGTTCTCTATATGCGAATGCTTTCCTTCCGCTAATAGTTCCGTCTGGAACCTATATGGAAGAGGTTGTAAGAGAGTTAAACATAGGGGTTGTAATTGACCAATTAACAGACTTACACGACATTGATGGAACAATGCTCAATGTTAACTTTGGCAACTTAAAAAGATTAAAGGCGCAAGTCGAGACAGGGCATTTTACAAGCGTAGCCTTAGGTAAAGCTTTAGAATAGTATAAAAGGCAACAGAAATGGAGGTTTTGAAGGTTATGATCATCACGACACCATCTACGCTTGAAAATAGGGGAATTTCGGCTTCAAGCAGGTAGCCCTCCGGAGGCTCGTTTTATCTCTATTCATCTATTTACTATATTTTTTTCGAAAGATTAATATAATAAAATAGGGAATATTTGATATATAAGGCTATTGTATGGTTAAAAAAGAGGTTCAGTGTTTTGTTCTTCTTGGGATAGTCATGACCCTTTTCTTAGCTTTCTCCACAATTGTGCTCGCAGAGGACGATGACGAAGGAGTGCCAACGCCAGAGGCGAGGATGAACGCCGCAGCAGACGAGCTAAAGGATCTAATGGAAAAATATGAGAATGCAGAAGTTGATTTTATCAAGCATGAGGATGTAAATATCGTCGACATGACGGGGAATGCTAAAGAGTGTGATATGGAGATTTATTACGATAACGGGGAGGTGGCTTCTTTTTCCGCTCAAAATGGGGAGTTTCATGGAAGTCTAAAATATGAAAAACCAGTCGGTAAGGCGCGCTGCATCAAAGTATACTGTCCTTGCAAGATTGCGATGGTTTCACATCAGCAAGATGAAGGAAAAATCGTAGAGGTTTTGGAGCGGTTGAAGAAGGCGATGCGGGAGTATTTAGAGGATAAAGCTAAGGGAGCTGCGTCAGAAGCAGGGGAGAAAGTTGCTGAACATGTATTAGAAGGATTAGGCATTGCTTCGGCTCCGTTTTTAGCAGGTCTTAAATTGGGTATGGATCTAGGAGCTCCTGCAGGAGAAATGGTAAACAGGCTTATTGAGTTGGTATTTAATCATATTAGGGAATTGGACGAGTTGAATTATGAACTTTTTGGGGATTGTGCTCCAAGCAAGGGACATAAAAGAACGTTTCCGTTTTCTAAGTTAAGTGAATGGCTTCATTGGCACGATGAACCCGCCTTATATGACACCTGGATGATCCGGTTGGATTGCGATCAGAAAGATGAGGGCTGGGTGGATCCAGCAACGGTTTCTCCAGATGAGCTAATGCGAAAGAAGGAGCTGGAGAGGGACTTAGCTGAAAGAGAAAAGATTAGGATCGCAGAGCAGGACGCCGCCCGAATTCAGGCAGAAGACGATGCCAGAAGGGCTCAAGAAAAAGAGGAGATGGAACAAGGAAGGAGAGAGTGGGATGCTTACGTTGTGGGAAGGAATGCTCAGATCAAGAAGGATGCTGAGATCTTGAAGAAAGACTGTCCGATGTGCAAAGAATTGCAGGCAGCAATAGAGCAGAAGATGAGAGAATTAGAAGCATTAAGACCTCAAGTAGTGGAGGCTAAGAAAAATCTAGGAGAAGCACAGAGTGATTACCAGCGCAAAAAAGCAGAGCGGGAGGCTTTGGAACGAATTAAGGATCGTTTTGATCATCCGACTTCATCCATATCTAGTGATGGCAAGACAGTAACGGAGAGTGACTTACGGGCACGGGAATATGCAGAAAGAAAAGTGTTTGACAAGTGGTTGAAGAAGGAGCTCACTTCGCAACAGTTGGCAGATGAATGGGGCAAGTACGACTCAAAGAAGGTCAAAGAAGAATATAAGAAGGAGCTCGAAAAAGTGATTGCAGAAGCAAAAGCCGCAGAAGCAACGGCACAAGAGAAGTTTCAGCAGGCCAGTACAGAAACAGCAAAGTTAGAGCAGCAGATTAGAGACCTGCAATCAACGATCGATGCATTGAACGCAAAGCTAGTCGACTGCCTCAAGCTATGCAAGGAGCATGCAGTAGATATCATAAAGGGTACGTATGTGATACCAGATACAAACCCAAATACACCCCCTAAAATAAGCACCTCTGTTCCTAAAGATAGCTGTTCAGATACAAACAAAGACAATGTTCCAGATGCATGTAACGATGCCAATGGAGACGGCATTATTGATAAAGCAGTGTTAATTGGCCTCGGTTTCACAAAAGTGTTCAAGCTTCCCGGAGGAGATGCCGCAAGCAAAGAATATTCATCCATGGGCCGGGTCGGTGATCATGTCGTGGCATTCACCAATACGCGGAATAGAATCTACTTAGACCCTGTCATCCTTACCGCAGACTCCATGGTGATCGTAAACCTCAGAACACGGAGTCGCCTAACGATTCCTTTAACAGGTTCTCCTCAAGAATCCGTTCCTTCAGCAGGAACGACAACCACAACCTCTACGCCAACAACTCCTATTTCTGAACAGCCGCCACAGATGAGCTGCAGCGATTGGTGCAGTTCGAAGGGTTATTCTTTAACACCCATCGATCATTCTCAGTATATGTTAAGCTATTTGAATCAGTTAAGATGCATAAGTGGGGTGCACATTACCTATGCCGGTGGGATTCATTCCGAACGGTGCACCTGTTATTCAAGTGAAAAGCCTCAGATTTCAGTGGATTCAACTCCTCCTGTCTGCAATACGCCCTGCGGAGAAGTAGCGTGCGACTCGTCAAAGAGCTGCAGTTGTGGCGTGCGTTGCACTTTAACAGCTTCTTGCAACTGGGGCGGTTGGAAGCAGTCTGGAGACAGCTTTGTTCCGGTAGTCGGAGCCAGCAGTCAGTCCTCTGACTCAGGTGGCATGACCGGCCAAGTGGTTTGGACACATCCTTCTGGAAAATATTGGTATAACAACTGAAGACTGGTTTGAAGCCGGTAGCCCTCTAAAAATTTTCTTCTCTCTAGTAGTAATCGAGGAAAAGGCTTATAAATCAGGTTCTGGATCGTAAGGGTATGAGAAAGAGCTTACTCATTGTGGCCTTGTTTGGAACCTTAGCTAGTGGCGAACTGACCTAGAATAGTATTGTTTAAATACTAGTTCTTCTTAGGTTTTCTCGA
>CAYOJS010000149.1:0-3442 GCA_964404345.1 uncultured Methanosarcinales archaeon | reverse complement strand
GTACGTCAGGTCTGAGCGTAGCGAAGACCTGATGGTGAATCGGCCCGAAAGCTTTTTCTGAAATGAATCTTAATAAGTTCAGACCGCGCGGCGAGTTGAATGATCTTAGTGGATGTTTTTGTGGTGTATCGCCGCGCGAGATACGGCAAGCCCGAACCAAGAGGGCTTGACGAGTGAGCGCGGCGTGCCATGGGGGTTATAGGGGGTCAAGTACCTCCTATTTCATGAGCGGTCAGTGCGCTGAAAATAGGGAATCTAGCAATTCTAACTGCGGCAATGGTGCTTGTGAGGCTGGAGAGAATAGTCAGAACTGCCAACAAGACTGCTCTGCTGTGACTTGCAATGACGGCATTAAAAATAGGGGGGAGTCTGATGTAGATTGCGGAGCGGTCTGCCTAAAGTGCGCTGACGACAGAACCTGTTTCACCGAAGGAGACTGTCTCGGCCGCAGTTGTGTAAATGGCATTTGCCGGTCCCCTAAAGTTATTCAAGAAAAAGTAACCTGCGTATTCAAAGGAGCTATGGGAGAAGTCTCTTGCAACTCGCTCAACGGCCCCGCTTCCGGATGCTCTGGAACAGGCAGCTGCACCGCATTAATCAGAGAGATGTACACTACCATGCCCGAAGAAAAAATAAAATGGGAAAGCGACTGCGGTACTACTCACTTCATTCAAAGTAAGGTTTACATAACATTGGATGGAATAGACGAAACAGTCATACTTGATTGCAGTCAAACACGAAGTGGAAATCCCAATCCAAACCCTATTCCCCAGGCCTGCACCGGCTGCCTAAAAGACGACACCTGCCTTCCATTCGGAACCCGCGTATTGGAGGGCAATGACGCAAAGTACTGCGACATTACGAAACAGTTTGCTGTTCAGAAATCCCAAGATGGATGATGCCAGAACAACTATGAATGCCTCTCTAATCAGTGCAGTGAAGGGAGCTGTATTAACCTTGTACAAGAGATTAAAGAAGCCAAGGGCATGATGCAGAAAATATCCGCCTGGTTCTCGAAGATCTTTGGCGGTTAAAACCCCTTCTGAAGTAGAAAAAGACAAAAGAAACACATAAAATTGTTTGTCTTTTTCAATTTAGTTGAGGTCAAATCATAATGCTTTATTTATGCCCTCAACTAAAGCTACGAAACCTTTAAATACTGCGTTTCCATGGCATAGGATATGGCTTGGTCGCGGCACGAACCCTGGTTTCTTTTAAGCTTGTTTTTGCTCTTCAGCCTCTTGATCCTTCGTTCCATACCCAGTCCCACTGGGGGTGTTGTAAAATCCATCCCTGGCACATTAGCCTATCCCCCCCACGTAATTGATCATCGAGATGCTTGGAAACCTGCCCTTGCTACCACTCCTGCCCCCACCACACAAGGCGACCTTGTCTTTGTCCGCAATGGCTACTATGTCTTTGAAGACGGAAGCTATGTTGCTGATTCCAACGGAAATCGAATTCCCATTGCACCTTCCAATGCGATCACCGGTCAGGTTATAGGTGAATATTTCAACAACCCAACCCCCCAACTCATGTACAACCGTTACTCGCCTGTGGTGGAAACATGCCGAGACAGCGACCAAACCTCCCAATCCATTTCAGAAGAAAGACCCCAAGATGGCCATAATAGTTACTTCCAACCCGGCATTGTAACGATGGACGTACTTCAGCAACGCATGATTGGGGACACGGTGATCAGTCAAGAGCTGGTTCATGGCGTTCAACTCCAAGACCGATGCTTTGACGCTAAGGACCTCGGCTATGAAAACCAACCCTCCTACCGAGGGGTTGTCTTTGAAGCCAACTGCGCTGTTTTACGAGGTCTAAAAAACGTGCATCTCAACCAAGCCATTGAACAAGTTATCGGTGAGGATCTTCACTCAACTGACCAAGCTTCCCTGCTCAAAAAATTCTTTACTGTGCAATTCTGCCAAAAAACAACTCCCTTGATTACCAGTGGAAGCACTCAAAATGTGATTCAATTCGTAGCCTGCGGCCGAGAAGGCACTCAAGGCTACTGTCAATAAAGAGGTGTTTTATGGAAAACGATACAACCCTAAAAGCCGTTGTTGCCATCTTAGTCATTGCAGCGATCGTGGCACTGGCATTAAGCTATTAGCCGCTAAGAATATGCTTCTGCGAAGCCTCTCCCGAACGCATTTAAACCTGCACAGGGCATTCTCATACTGGCTACCCATAAACCCTCTCTTACGAATTGCTCATCTCTCGCCAAGATTTCTTCTTTGCCTAACTGTTTTAATTGAGGACGATATTCCGATACGAGTTCTTCAAAAACTTCTTTTTGACGCCCCATACGCATCCCCATTGCAACTTTTACATTGACACTTGGCAACGTTCGCGCATATAGAAAAACTTCCTCGTCACTTAGATCCGGATGATTGGATAAGTCAATGGCCGCACCAAAATCCAGGAGCCTAGCAAGTCCCTCGGATGGAACAACAAGGTGTGATTTTCCCATGTCATCCGAAAGAGTCGTGTCGTTGTAGCAGATGTTTCTTCCATGCAATGCCTTCAATACCTGAGCCATTCTTCTACCCAGGTTATACATAGACTCTTCTCCTTGCTTTTCTGCTGGGAGATTTGGGAAAAGAACCCCTTCCAAAAATTCTTCGGTTAAGAAACCATCGATTGTTGCATATTGTTTTGGACTCACGATTAATTCAGACGCGATTTCTGCCACTCGGTTTTCTCTTGTGTTTTGCAGCGGTTTAATGATTCTCTTTCCTTGAGGGAGATCCCATAAATAAATCAAACCTCGGTTCTCACTTTGAGCTATTCTAGGGTTGAGTGTGGGCTCTCCATCGCCTAAAAGAGTATCTATAGTTTCAGGAAAGAATGCGATGGGACCATATCTTTTCACACGAGAGTTTTGCGCTAGCTTGTCGTATAGGTCTCTGTTCCGAAGGTAGAGAGGCAGAAAAGCCATCGCGTGAGGGAGTTGTTGAGGTGCTACCTGTCTTAACGCTTCCCAGTCATCTTCATTCAACTCTATTTTCCTAGCTAAACACGCTTGCACTTGCCCAATTTCATCTTCGGTAAAAAGAGACATTCCTTATGTACTTGTTTTTTATTTATAAACGTTATACCTCTATTCCTCTAAGAAAGGGTCTCACTTCGGACCGACGATAAACACGGTGCCGTTCTGCAAGTACTTCTGCGCCATGGCTTGAACATCCTCTGCTGTAACTGCCTTTAGTTCTTCTGGTAAGCGTTCATCGTACTCATAACCAAGACCAAGGGCTTCGTATCTTGCCAAGTAAGAAGCCTGATCCAATAAGGTTTCATGACCGAGCAAGAAATTGCCTAAGGTTTTGTTTAGTGCTTGCTCGACTTCCACACTTGAAGGAGGCACTAAGGATAGGTTTTTAGGCGCGAGGGTGGCGCAAGAACCCTTGCGCGGTTGAGCCCAGAGCGAAAC
>CAYOJS010000148.1:0-3489 GCA_964404345.1 uncultured Methanosarcinales archaeon | reverse complement strand
AAGGCCTAATTTTTCCTCGGCCAGTTTTCTAACCTCATCCTTGAACAAGTTTCTAAACGGCTCTATGATCTCCAACCCCAGCTTCTCCGGCAATCCCCCCACGTTGTGATGGCGTCGAATCTTGGAAGAACTCCCATAAATTGGAACGGACTCGATTACATCCGGATACAAGGTGCCCTGCACTAAGTACGATGCACCCTCGATGGATTTAGCCACTTCTTCAAACACTGCAATGAACTCATGACCGATCCGTTTACGCTTCTCGTCTGGATCCGTAACTCCTTTTAACTTCGTGAGAAAACGCTCCTTTGCATCCACGAAATGAAGGTTTAAACCAAAAGGCTCCAAACTACTCTTCACTTCTTGCGCTTCACCCAAACGCAGCAAGCCATTGTCCACAAAGATGGGGTGAAAAGTCTTTCCTGCCCACTTTCCGATCAAGACTGAAGCTGCGGTCGAATCTACCCCCCCACTGATGCCCCCCACCCCCACCTTTCCCTTGATCTTGACCTGGATCTCCTGCGTTATTTGATCCCACATCTTAGCCGGATCCCACGTACGAGCGGCCTGACATAAAGCGAGGAAATTGTCTAAGATCTTTCTTCCATGCTCTGTATGGTCCACTTCGGGATGAAACTGAACCGCGACTAAACTTCCTTTCTGCATGGCAGCCACGTGACCAGCCTGAGACTCGGCGATTATTTCAAAGCCTTGCGGCACTTGCTCTACGACATCCCCATGACTCATCCAAACTTTTATTTCAGAAGCTGAAACCCCTTTAAACAAAGGACTGGACTTCAACAGCTTGACTTTTGTCTCACCATACTCTCTCTTCTGAGTCGCCACCACCTTACCCCCAAGTAAATAAGCCATGCTCTGCTGACCATAACAAATCCCTAAGACTGGCACGCCCAAGCCAAACACTTCCTTTGAGTAGAGAGGGGAACCTTCATCGTATACACTAAACTGGCCCCCCGATATGATGATCCCATCTACGTTCTGTGATTTTAAAACCGATACGGAATCCTTCACCTGACCAAACGGAATGATTTCCGTATAGACCCCCAACTCCCGCACTCTGCGCGCGATGTTCTGTGTCAACTGACTCCCGCAATCAATGATGGTAATCATTTGAAATACTCCACCGCATTTCTGAACACTTGCAAACCAGGACCTTCTTTTGGAAGAGGCTTTTTTTCTCGCGCGAGCTTTTCCTTCAACCACGGCCAATTGGGCAACTGCGTGAAATCCATGGCCCGCTCGGGATGCGGCATTAACCCCAGCACGCGACCTGATTCATCTGTAATACCTGCGATGTTTTCCAATGCTCCATTGGGATTGACTGGAAGATTCTGATAAACACACATTTCTCCCTTGACGTACCTAAACGCGATCAATTTCTTAGCCTTCAAGTCTTTTAGCACTTTGGGTTCGCAGAAGAACTTTCCTTCCCCATGAGCGATGGGCATGGGCATTTTTTTAAGGCCCTTCAGCCACGGACCTTTGCCTGCAACTTCCAAGTCCACCCAACGATCGATGTAACGAGCAGACTCATTATGACTTAAAGCTGCTTGACGGGTGTCGTACTTGAACTGCAAGGCCGGCAGTAAGCCTAGATTTACTAAGACCTGGAAGCCATTGCAGATTCCGATCACGAGGCGATCTTTCCTTACAAAGGCCTCGATGTCCTTCCAAATATTATCTCGAATCTTGTTGGCCAAGGCAATGCCAGAACCTGTATCGTCCCCATACGAGAAACCTCCTGGAAAAGCCAGGATTTGATACTCTTTCAATTTTTTTCTTCCATCGATGAGGTCATTGATGTGAACGATTTCTGCTTGAGCACCCACTTGGTTGAAGACGAACTGAGTCTCTTCATCGCAATTAACCCCATACCCCGTTAATACAAGAACTTTTGGCTTCATGCGAACTCCTTGAACGTTTTTTTATACGCGTTCAATGTGCAGTCTATAGTTGTTTTTACAATCGGGTTTCCCTTCAACCCCTGAATTTGGATGTTATTCTTAGTGACTTTCCCTACCAGAACCCAGGCATTCCCTTTCATGGCTGCTTCAAAAGAAGCTTTGTGCTTGGGATTGATGGTGACTATAAAGCGTCCCTGCGATTCGGAGAATAAAACCACTTCATCTCGAACGACTTTTCCAGGCAGGTTTTTTAAGGAAATTTCTAAGCCTAACATGCCACCCATAGAAGTTTTTGCCAACGCTACGGCTAAGCCACCCTTGTGCACGCTCTGACACGATGCGACTAAACCCTGCTGCATGACCTTTGATAAAGCTAAGTAAAGTTTCTTATTCTTCTGAGCATCTACCTTCGGAACGGAGTTTCCGATAAAACCCTGCATGGCCCAGAACTCAGAGCCTCCCAACTCTTCGAAGGTTTCCCCCAATATATAGACTAAATCACTAGGGAATTTAGCGTCCAAGGAAACGGCTTTCGACGCGTCTTCGACTACGCCAAAGGTAGACACCAACAATGTGGGGGGCACGGAAATTTTGGTAGGGTTTCCTTGAGCATCAAAGCCCTTGAAATCATTAAACATGCTGTCCTTTCCTGAAATGAACGGAGTGCCATACGCAAGGGCGTAATCATAACACGCCTTGACCGCTGCCTTCAATTGACCCAGACGCTCGGGTTCTGTAGAACTGCACCAACAAAAATTATCCAATAATGCGAGGCAATCCAAGTTTGCTCCTATAGCGATGGCATTGCGAATGGCTGTGTCAATTGCACAGGCTGCCATATGATACGTATCAATATCGCTGTATGTGGGGTTGATCCCCTGCGACAATATCACTCCTTTCTTGCTGCTTAACACAGGCCTTGTGATGGTAGCATCTCCGTTTACTCTTCCACGGCCCTGCAATGGCTTGATAACTGAGCCTGCTTGGACTTCATGATCGTACTGCATTGAGATGAACTCGTAACTTGCGATGTTCAGGCGCTCCAAGAGCTGCAAGAAAGGCTTTGTGAAGTCTTTTCCTGCCAATGGCTTGGGCTCTGGATGCTTTGTTTTTGTATAAGTTGTCTTCATCGGACGCAGTGGAAGGCCATCGTGCAAGAACTTCATATCTACATCCATCACAGTCTTGTTATGATACTTTACGATGCATTTTCCTGAATTTGTGAACTCACCCACCACAGTGGCTTCAACGCCTCTACGCTGCATTAAATCGGCAAAGGCCTTCCATTTATTCTTTGGAACGGAAAGAGTCATGCGCTCCTGCGACTCACTGATCCAGGTCTGCCACGGCTCGAGACCAGGATATTTTAACGGAACCTTATCTAAGTCGACTGTACAACCCCCACACTCCTTTGCCATCTCTGCGATGGAACAACTCAAACCGCCTGCCCCATTATCGGTAATGCTGCTGTACAAACCCAAGTCTCTCGCCTCCTTGACAATCGCGTCGCTCATCTTCTTCTGCGTGATGGGATCCCCAATCTGCACGGCGGTTGCAGGAGAAC
>CAYOJS010000147.1:2844-3675 GCA_964404345.1 uncultured Methanosarcinales archaeon | reverse complement strand
AGTGGGAAGAAGCCCTACAGAAGTTTTTCAATCAATCATCGCAACAAACAGCAGCGTGGGAGATTCGCCCACCCACTTATATGTGGTAGCTTTCGATGTAGATAGGAGTAATTTTACAGGTTTAGAGGCGCAGGGTGCAAAAGTATTCGGGGCAGCGAATGCAAAAGAATTGAGCGACGTTCTCACGACCACAGAAAAGATGATCTTAGAAGCAGAACCTGCCTATCCGTCAGCCACTCCCAATCAACAGTAAGCCATTCTTAAATGGCAAAAACAATTAAAGACCTCAACTAGTTAGATCTTTACATCGATAGCACACCCGGCCTTCCACTTGGACAGCCTGACAATCATCCGCTATTTTGCAGTTTAAGTTGCACCGGTCGTTATCATACAGCCCTTTTCCAAGTTCTGAACAAGCTCCGGTGTTGACAACACTACCAGTAAGTTGGTTGCCATCACAGGCCATAAGTAAGAAAACAGAAAGCACGGCAAGAAGCATTCCCCATCGTTCCATGGGAATAAAAAAGATGAAATACTATTTAAACCTCTCGAAAACCTTTAAAAGCACTCTCTCATACCAAGAGAGTATCGCGGGCGTGCCGGAGCGGCCAAACGGGGCAGTTCGTTTGGTACTTAGGTGCTAAATGAGTCCTTACTCAAGTTTTGAGTGATGAGACCCTTAAAGAGGGTCGATGAAGTGCTCGCATGAGCCATCTGTTGGCTTAGTGCCTACCCAGGTTCGAATCCTGGCGCCCGCACTGACGTAACGAATGATGGGTCCAGAAACGGCACACATTTCTGAATACCCACATTATTACTAGTTAAGAATAG
>CAYOJS010000147.1:1582-2834 GCA_964404345.1 uncultured Methanosarcinales archaeon | reverse complement strand
CTTTACGAAGTAAAGGGCGGGTTCAAAAACGCGTTAGCGTTTTTGTTCACCCGCAGCTTTTTTCCTGCTGCGGATCCAGAAATCCGCAAGATTTCTGTGTACCCTCATCTTTGTAGCAGGATAAGAAAGTAGAGGCTAATCATGGCTGAAGTAAAAGTGTTGATAGAGGGGTATGCAAAGCAACTTGAGAAGGGATGGATAGCTAGTTCTACTGCTTGCTTAGTTACTACAGAAGACAAGAAAATCATCACGGACCCTGGTTGCAATCGCGAAAAGCTATTGGGGGCATTAGTCAAAGAAGGATTAACCACAGCGAATATTGACTATGTTTTCTTATCTCATCGCCATCCGGATCACGTTTTGCTTGCAGGGATATTTGAGAATGCAAAGTTCATAACGTTTGACACGAATTTGATGTATGATAAGGACGTATTGCTAGAGTTTGACAAATACGCGTTGGGAGAGGACATCGAGATTATTGAAACCCCTGGGCATGTAGAGGAGCACCTCTCACTCATCGTCAATACACCTCAAGGCAGGATAGCCATTGTGGGTGATGTTATTTGGTGGCTTGAGGGAGAAAAACAAGTACTGAATATGAATCAAAAAGACCATGCGCAAGCAAAAGGGATGAACATGGATCAATTGATCGCGTCCCGTAAAAGGGTTTTAGAAATGGCAGATTATGTTATTCCGGGTCACGGAAAAATGTTTAAAGTGGAGCGCTAGCAGATTCAAATATCATACCTAGCACCGTCAAAAATGCGCAAGCGTTTTTGTTCGCCTGCATTCCTAATCATGTTAATCAAGAAGAAAGACGCTAAGCGTTTTGCAAACAGTTCTAGGTGCATCGCTTATGAATATGATTTCAAGGATAAAGACTTAAACGTAGCTTTCATCGAGATCAACGGGCGTTATCCGGAGACAGGAAGAGTGGTGAACGAAGTCTGTAAGGAGCTTGTTTTCGTGATTGAGGGCAATGGAAAGATTGTGATTGAAGACAAAGAATACGAAGTGGAAGCGGGGGATGAAGTCCTGATCCGACCCTGTTTGAAGTATTTCTTTGATGGAAATTTGAAAATATTGACGTCTTGTATTCCGGCGTGGTTTTCAGGGCAACACAAACAAGTTTAATCTAGCACAAGTCATCCAACGACTTTTGTGGGCTCTGGAGAATTCCTTTGCGGTGGTTGCGATAATGCCGGTATGCAGAACCGATAGCAGCTGCGGGAAGGTAGACCGCGAGAGGCGC
>CAYOJS010000147.1:0-1572 GCA_964404345.1 uncultured Methanosarcinales archaeon | reverse complement strand
GGATAGCGTGCGTTTTGAGGAGGGCGCAGTGTCCTGCGAGGCTGAGGCCTGCGGCAATGCTCAGCCCTATTGCATTGGATCGGACGAGCTGTCCCAGGTGTTGCCAGGGCTTCGCATGTATGATACCAAAGGTGATTAGATTTCCAGTTACAAACAAAGCATTCTTAACACTGTAGGTAAGGAGTACGTTTAGCTCATCTCGAACTCCGTATTCCAGTAGAAAGAGTGTGGTGGGGACTGCAGCAGCATAACCGGCCAGGGCACCTACCACGCCCCCTAATTCCGCTACTACGTAGGGTCTGTTTTCCTTTGCTGAGATCATCTGTACAAGAGACTTCAAATCCATTTCATGACGGACTGACGCGCCGATTTTATACCTTTCGATCAGTACTTAAACAGTTCAGAGACAGATTCTTTCTCAATGGTTCTTCGGAGGGCTTCGGCAAGGAGTTCGGCTACGGAGATCTGTCGTACCTTCTTTGTTTTTTTGGCGGCTTGTGTTAAAGGGATGGTGTCCATGCAGACCACTTCTTGGATCTTACTTTTCTGGATACGTTCAAGGGCAGGTCCTGAAAAAATGCCGTGCGTGCAGTAGACGTAAACTTCTCGAGCTCTATTTTGAAGCAAGGTTTCAGCAGCACCGCACACACTGCCACCCGTATCGATCATGTCGTCAATAATAAAGCAGGTTTTTCCTTTGGGGTCTCCGATGACGCTAAGAACCTCTGATTGGTTGACTTTTTGTCTTCTTTTTTCTAGGATGAGCAAGGGACAGTCGATTCGTTTCTGTAAAGCCCTGGCTCGATACGTACCTCCAATGTCAGGGGAAACAATGGCAACGTTTTTTTTCTTCTTGGCAAGGATGTCTTGAGCAATGAGGTTAGCAGTGGTCAAATTGTCGAGGGGAATGTTAAAGAATCCTTGAATCTGGCCCGAGTGAAGTTCAACCGCAATGACCCGGTGCGCTCCTGCCGTTTGGATCAAGTCGGCCACTAGTTTAGCCGTGATGGGTTCTCGTCCTTTGGCTTTACGGTCTTGCCGAGCGTATCCGTAATATGGAATCACGGCCGTGATGCGATTGGCCGAGCTTCTTTTTAAGGCATCAGTGAGGATGAGCAATTCCATGAGATTATCATTAGCAGGATGGTTTGTTCCTTGTATGAGGTAAGCGTCTCGCCCTCGCATGTTTTCTAGGATTTGAACGTCAATTTCAGAATCAGAGAACGTAGAAACACGAACTTCAGCAAGTTTTATGCCCAGTTTCTTGGCAATTTCCTGTGCAAGGGGAAAATTGGCATTGCCTGCAAGGAGAACCACGTTCTTCATGAAAGAGAGAAAAGAAGGAGTATTATAAATAGTTTATTAGAAAAAAGAAAAGAAAAAGACTTATCGTTTCTTTCCATTCATCTTGCAGCAGTCAGGGCAGCTTTTCATGCCAATGTGACCGAGGCCCATCAAGATGAATACAGCCGTCCACCATTGGATGTGTCAAAGACTGCCATGAATGATGGGTATAGATATAGAGAGGTTTGAATAACTCTTGTTTTTTTGTGTTTAGAAGTTTTTTTGGTG
>CAYOJS010000146.1:2539-3675 GCA_964404345.1 uncultured Methanosarcinales archaeon | reverse complement strand
AAGTATGTGCCTTGTTGCATAAGCAGCATCGTTGGGATCCATCCGCTGTATCGGCGCAAAAAGTGCTGGACATGGCAACAGTGGAGAATGCAAAATGCCTAGGGATCGATAAGGATGTTGGCACCATCGAAGGGGGTAAGCAAGCAGACCTCATCTTGATCAACATCAGCTTGCATCTTCAACCGTATACAAAGAAAAGCGCCGTTTCACACTTAGTTTACGCAGCCAATGGAAACGACGTAAACGATGTGATTATTGGGGGAAGGGTAGTTCTCCGGAACCAGAAATAGAGGGGGTTGTTTCTTGGACTTTGTAATAGCGAATCTCGTTAATAATGGAACATTGCGAGATTCGCTAGTATAGCAAAGTGCTTATGGATAAAGTTCCATTATTTCTGTACTTTGCTATAACCTTGGCTTTCGACCACAACGACATTTCCAAGTCCTGAGAATTGGTTGACTGTTTTTGAAACGTGGATGATATCTACTGTGGCGTCATAGTCTTTGAGAATCGTTTGCCTGCCAATCTCTCCTTTCAAGTCGTGGGCGTTTACAACGTGTTTTTTGGGCTTGCCTTTTGGGATGAGGGTATTGCCTAGGTTTTTTACGTAGGAATCAAAGCCTTCTTGAAAAAGAATCTCAGGCATGGGTCTTTTTAGAGTTTCACTTATAAATAGTTTTTGATTTGGGAGAGAGCATCGATTTTATTCTTTCTTTTGATGGGTGGAGCATCTTTTCGAGCAAGATAAACAGTAACGATCTTGTTTTTTTCAGCAGCATCTAAGTCTTCTTGTAGGTTAGAAACTAGGAGTGCTTCAGTCGCTTTCACCGCGCGTTTTTTGAGCGCGTTCTGTATCTCTTGGTGTATTTTTTTTGTATAGTCTAGAGCATCCCTGGGGACGAAGATCACTTCATCTACTTTAGGTAACTTTTCCATGCTTACTTGGGCGAGTTCTTTGTAGTCGTGCGCGAGAAGAATAATGTGTACTTTTTTCTTTCGCAACGCATCCAATTCAACAACATCAGGATAGGGTTTAGTGAGTTGTTTTCGAAATTCAGGTGTTTCTTGTCGGTTGTAGCTTTTCCAGAATACAGCAAGGTCTGTGATCTTGAGTTTTCGCAGGTTTTCTTCTGGAT
>CAYOJS010000146.1:0-2529 GCA_964404345.1 uncultured Methanosarcinales archaeon | reverse complement strand
TAACTCATCAATAACCGTGTGGTCGGTAAATCCGAAGACAAAGTTTCGTAAGGCTTGATTGATAATGGAGTATCGATATTCTGGGCGGGTATCGAGCAAGGCGCGGTCGGCCACAAAGAGGAGTCGGATCATTTACCTTTATCTCCTATTTTCTCTACCTTGATGGCTTCTACCGGGCAAACCTCGGCCGCTTCTTGATTCACGGCAAAGTCTTTCTCATCAATAATAAGTTCGTACTTTTTTGTTTTTTCGTTGTAAATGGCTCCTGTCAGGTCGACTTTTTTGTCTTTTGGGATCCAGAACTTGGCAGCAGCCGCGCTGCAAGCAAGTACTCCAATGCAGGCCTCTTTGTCGAAAATGATCTTGTATTTCGCCATAAAAATCAGAACAGAAGGCGCTTTTTAATCTTTTCGGCCGCTTTTGGCACAGTCAAGATTTATAAATGGGGGGTAGTTCTTCAGAGCATGAAACCATGGACTTCTGAGCAGAGGGCTGGTTGGGTGAGTCTTGGTTTTTTTATGATTCTTGTTTTAAATTATTGGGTTTATCCAGGTTGGTTGGCGTATCCGATCGGGGATCGTTTTGTTTATTATGTGGGTGCAGTGGCTGTTTCTTTGATTTCCCTCTACTTTCTTTATAAGTTATCTTGTAAGGCATATCGTTCAGAAAAAGAGCAGGAAAATAAGAAAGACCTTTTCAAAGTGTGGCTGGTACTTATAGGAATCTTGATATTAACACATGCGTGGGCACTTTCCAAACCCATGGTTTATCCAGGGGATGAGGATTATTTTTTGGGTCGTGGGGCGTACTTGTACAAGTCCGTGGAAGGATTGAAGAGCCAGTTTCCAGGGTTTGGGGTTACCTCTTTTTTTATCCTGCTCTTACTCGGGGTTTGTCTCTTTAGGAAAAGGCAGCCTTTGATGGATTGGGTGGTGAAGCATAAATGGAAGATAGTTGGTTTTCTCGGAATCATGGGAATTGTCGTCACTTACCTCATCCATGTAAATGTAGGAAGCATCGTGGCTGCTACGTATGCAGGGACTGATTATCGACCGGATTTCTTTATATTGGTGGAATATCCCCCCATTTCAGCATATCTTTACACAGCATCCTTTTTCTTCTTTGGGTATAACCTATTTGCCCAGCGTTTAGTGGAGCTTTTGTTTTTTTCAGGGGCTTTGCTTTATCTTTATCGGATCATCAAGTTACTGACTGGAAATGAGTTGGCCGCCTGGTTTGGTCCATTGTTATTGGCCTTTCTTCCGGCTGGCTTCTATTATGCAAATACAGGCTTTCTCGATAACGCTCTGTTGTTGTTCGAATTTGCGCCGGCTTATTACCTAATAAATTACTTGAAGACGCATAAGAATTCGAATGCAGTAGCTTTTTGCCTGGTGGTGGTGATAGGCATTTTTTTCAAAGATATTGTGAATCTAATGGTACCTTTGTGTTTGACCTATCTGGCATTGTATCACTTGGCTAAAAAAAGAGAGCTGACTATAAGAGTAGTTAAGTCTTTTTTTGTGGAGCATGGTACATTTATCTGGTTAGCTTTACTATCTTTATTTGCGACGGGAGTATGGGCTTTCACACAGGTTTGGTTGCAAGCGGGTAATCATGAGTTTCACATTGCTTGGATCTGGGGGGAGTATGCATCAATTATGATAAAAGGATTGTTAGTCGAATTTCCATATGGTTTAATTACCGTCTTTGGCTTGGGTGTTGTATACGCCTTATGGTCTCGCAGGGCGGACCTTCTGTTCTTGCCGGTATGGTTTTTATTTTTCTTTTTGCTTTTTGCTTCTCATATGGGGTCTGCAAACTTGGACGTGTACCGTTATAGTCTGCACTACTCAGGTCCCATTGTTATTTTGATCACGATTTTCTTGTTTTGGCTGGTGGATAAAGTCAGGGGGCTCTATTGGCTTCCTTGGTTAGGGTTGGCTTTAGTCATGACAACTACATTGGTGGCATGTTATGAGAAAATAGATGACCGGTACCTGCCCTATGATCCTGCTTATGCGAAGCTTTCTGTCTTGATGAAGGGGGGGGATAAGGTGTTTGCGCTGGGAAGTTGGTCGGTATACTACCAAGCAAAGTATGGGCTGGATCGGAATCGTCTCTTGACATATGATATTATGTCAGATCGTTGGATTCCGAGGGAAGGGCAGAGTCTAGACAGATTATATAAGCAGGCAAAAGAGGAGGGAGTAAGGTACATCTTAGCAGTAGATGATCAGCCAGCATATGTGATTAACCTGTTCAAGCCAAGTAGCTTTACATGGGGGAATGAGATTCCAAGGTTAAATCCTCAGTTAGTAAGAGACCTAAATGCAAATCAAGACGTCCGTTTCAAGTTGCTAGATCGTTTTCACTACAGTGTAAATCGGTTGTCAATTTTCGAAATTAGTTAGCATATGGTAAATGGATCAAATAATCAAGCTTTATCAGGTGGTAAAGAGATTATCGAGGACTTTGAATAACTCTTGTTTTTTTGTGTTTAGAAGTTTTTTTGGTGGTTTGTTGAGT
>CAYOJS010000145.1:2904-3710 GCA_964404345.1 uncultured Methanosarcinales archaeon | reverse complement strand
TTAAGGTAAAACGAGATGGTAAAGTCTACTACCAAAAATACTGCCGTGGAAAGCCCGTGCATGACGTAAAGGTCATCGAAGAAAACCTGGATCCTAAAATAACAGGAACCGAAGTCATGTTCAAGGCTGACCGGGAAATCTTTGACGAAGTAAACTATGATTTTGACACCTTGATGATGCGCTTGCGAGAACTCGCCTTCCTGAACAAGGGACTCAAAATCAGCTTGGAAGACGAGCGTGAAGAAAAGCCCAAGAAAGTAGAGTTCTTTTTCGAAGGTGGCATCAAAAGTTTCGTCGAGCATCTTAACAAGTCCAAGCAAGTCTTGCATGATATATTCTACATGAATAAGAAAAAGGACGAGACCGAAGTCGAGGTGGCCTTGCAATACAACGAATCATACAACGAAACCGTTTTCAGTTTTGCGAACAACATCAATACGGTGGAGGGAGGCACGCACCTGGTGGGATTCAAAACAGCCCTCACTCGTTGTCTCAACAATTTTGCGGAGAAAAACAAGTTCAAGCAGGATTTCAAGTTCTCTAGTGACGATGTCCGAGAAGGCCTCACCGCGATTATCTCAATAAAGCTTCCAGAGCCTCAATTCGAGGGTCAAACAAAAACAAAGCTAGGCAACTCCGACATCAAGGGTATCGTCGATTCCTTGACCAGTGCGGGCCTATCTGAATTCTTAGAGCGGAATCCAAAAGTCACGAAAACAATTCTGGAAAAGGTGGACAATGCAGCCCGAGCACGAGAAGCCGCGCGAAAAGCCAAGGAGCTCACGCGAAGGAAGGGCTTGTTGGAA
>CAYOJS010000145.1:0-2894 GCA_964404345.1 uncultured Methanosarcinales archaeon | reverse complement strand
GCCAAGAGCGCGATCCAGCCAAATGCGAAATGTTCCTCGTCGAAGGAGACTCAGCAGGGGGTAGCGCAAGGCAGGGTAGAAACAAGGCCTTCCAAGCCATCTTGCCGCTTCGAGGTAAAATTCTAAATGTGGAAAAGGCCCGATTGAACAAGGTCTTAACAAGCCAGGAGATCATCACGTTAATTACGGCCATTGGCACGGGAATTGGCGAAGAGTTCAACGTGGATAAAGCCCGTTATCATAAAATCATTGTTCTCACCGATGCCGACGTGGATGGGAACCACATCACAACCTTACTTTTAACCTTTTTCTTCCGTTACATGCGACCGTTGATTGAGAGGGGTTACCTGTACATCGGCCAACCGCCGCTCTACTTAATAAAGAAAGGCAAGCAAAAGCACTACGTCCAAACCGATAAGGAAAAAGAAAAGGTCTTGAAAGAAATTGGCAACGAAGGCATCACGCTCCAACGTTACAAGGGCTTGGGAGAAATGGACCCAGAGCAATTATGGGAAACCACCATGAACCCAGAAAACCGCACATTAAAAAAAGTCATGATTGAAGACGCTGCCATTGCAGACGAAATCTTCACCATCTTAATGGGCGATGAAGTCGAGCCCAGAAGATTATTCATTGAGACGCACGCGAAGGAAGTTGTTAATTTGGATGTTTAATTTTATCTTCGTCCAAAGAAATAGTAGACCAATACCCCGAGAACAGGGAAGATCAAGCAGACAAGGATCCACACAACCTTACTTCCAAAGCCTCGATGAGAACCCAAAATATTCACCAGGGCCCAGATGAAGAGGATGAGCCATAGAATGCCTATAATGGTCTGGAACATGCTTTCATATCATACACTGAGTTTATAATCATTCCGAGAGCGAGCATAAATCCGATCGCTACCTTTATAAACCCCTTACTTCTCCTCGTCTTATGGCGGAAAAAGCCGTAACTAAGGTCGTTACAAAGATCATCCGAAAGCGTTGGGTGCCTATTCTAGCTCCGAAGCTCTTTCATGAGCGGGTCATCGGCGAGTCCTACGTGGCCGAAGCAGATCAACTGAAGGGCCGTTCCGTATTCGTGAATATGATGGTTCTTACAGGCGATCCGAAAAAGCAGCAAGTTCAGGTTCAATTCTCCATCAGCGATGTAAAAGAAGGAAAGGGATACGCCTCGTTCAAAGGCTATGCTTACAGTCCGAATTCAATCAAGCGCCTAGCCCGTAGAGGAAGAGATAAAATAGATGACTCATTCTTATGCAAAACACAAGACAATGTCGTGCTGCGCGTAAAGCCCATCATCATCACCGGTTCAAAGGCTCCTCGCACCATGCGAGGCGCCTTAAGGAGAACCTTCCGTAGAAAAATGAAGGAGATCGTTCAAAAGGAAACCTTTGAACAGGTCATGCGCGACGTCTTAGAATACAAGTTGCAAGGGGCCATCAAGGGCTTGCTGCACAAGTTCTTCCCCGTTCGAGTTTTGGACATTCGTGTATTGAAGATTGAACCCATCGAATACACGGAAAAAGAGAGTTTGACCGTTGAAATTCCTCAGAAAAAAGAAGAAGGAATAGGCGATGAAGAAATAGAAGAAAAGATCGAACAAGATTCTGAATCAACCGAAGAAGAAGCAATGGAAGAGGCCGAAGAAGAGTCTCCCAACGCTAAGAAAAGCAAGAAGAAGGTTTCTGAATAACGATGTTTAAGCTTGAATTAGACAAAGCGGTTTCTGCAATTAAAAAAAACAAATCCAAACGAGTTCTCCTGCAATTGCCAGACGGCTTACGTCCAAAAGCAAAAGAGATCCAAGAGCATCTTCAAAAGCATACCAAAGCTCTGATCTTGATCTGGTCTGGTTCTTGTTACGGCGCTTGTGACTTGCCTGTCGAGTCCAAGAACATCGGCGTGGACATGATCATTCACTGGGGTCATGCACCATGGAAGTACAGTAGGGATTAGGTGTCATTTACTATAGTTCAACTTTAAAGGAATGGGGTCCTAAGGCTTCCAGTTTTATTTTTTTCCCGACTTTGAGGCCAAATTCTTTTAATTGGTCAGGAAGAGTGAGTCCAATGGAGTTTCCGATTTTGATGATTTTTCTCTCGCTATCTAAGATATGGTGCAGTTGCTTAAGCTTCGCATATTGCTCAGCTTGTTCTTTTGTTAAGGTTGTAAATTGACATTTAGGGCACACCATCGCTTCTGTTTCAAATAGGTCGAAGGTTGTTTTTTTCTCTGCTAAAGTTCCTCCACAATCACATCTTATCTTCCTTTCCGGGGCCATGCTATTTTCACCTCGATGAAATGCTTATAGCGTCGTACAATCACGACATAAGTTAAGTTTTCTTTGCCAAAATATTTCTCAAAGCAAAGCTTGTTTGGTTTCGCACATTTTTTCTTAGTGAGTTTTCCTGTTCTTACAGTTTCCTCAATTTTATTCAGGTCAAGGTTCCAGTATTCTTTTCGCTCAAATAAGTGGGCATTAAATGTGATACAAACGTTTTTCCAGTCTAGAAGCTTAGACCAACCACCCTTTTGCTGCGTATTAAAGTTATAACAATAGTTATAACTACTATTTAAACTTTTCTGATTTTCAGGCTCGAAACGAAGAGAATGCCCAAACTCCATATGAGCAATAAGGAATGAGGGGTATAAGAAGGATAGGTGTACAAAATACTACGAAAGCTATTTCCTAAACCTCCCTTCCATCACAAGTTCTTTCAAGGCTTTGCGTTGGCTGGGTACCTCTCGAGCTTGCAAATCAGGGGAAAGGTTTTCTTTAGGTGCTCGTTTTCCAATAACAACCATGGCCTCGACACTGTATTCATCAGGTACCTCAAGGTCTTTTCGGGCTTTGTCGTAGTCAAATCCTTCCATGCCATGCACCACAAG
>CAYOJS010000144.1:0-3733 GCA_964404345.1 uncultured Methanosarcinales archaeon | reverse complement strand
TTGCTGAGTACATTAAAGAAATTCATAGGGTTGATGAGCGACTGAAAGACTTACTTGGTGAAGTCATCAGCAGCATGAAAAGCCAAGTTGGCTTTTTAACACCGGCTATCGGAGGCATTGTGATTGGCATCACCAGCATGATCACCAAAATCTTAGGCAGTTTAAGCGAGCGACTCACCAGCCTTGCCAGCGAAGCGAGTAGTCAAGGAGGTGGCAGCATTTTATCCATCTTTGGAACCGGCGTACCCACGTTCTACTTCCAAGTCATCGTCGGCATCTACATCTGTCAAATTACGTTTATCTTAACCCAACTCATCAACGGCATTGAAAACGGCGAAGACATCCTCAATGAACGACACATCCTCGGCATCAACATGAAGAAAACCATCCTTAGCTATGTTGTCATCTCTGCCATCATCATGCTCGTCTTCAACATGATCGCCGGAACGGTGATTGGAACGATAGCGACCTGAGGGCTGCCGCCCTTCAGAAACCTAATCGTACTACACAGAAATCCTGTAGGATTTCTGGTACCAGAACTTACTAGTTCTGTGTATCTCACTGCGTTCGATGGTACACCCATTAAAACAACTAAGAACTCTCATCCTTGCAACGCAAAGCTCCTCTTCGATCCATTGGTTGAATGCCTGTAAAACAGCCTGTACAGAACCCTTCTCGCGTCCCGGAAAGATCTGTTAGCGACTCAAGTACACCTAAACTTTTTTTTGGGTCGTACTCTCCTCCATTTTGGCGATACGTCTGCAAAACCCCCTGACTTATTATCAATAAACTCTCCGTGCTTAGATAACCTAAACTATCTGCTCCAATAGCCTCCTGAATTCCTTTAACCCCTCCAAATTGGTTGTAACCTAATTCTCCCTCGTCCGGATAATCCATCCCGTACGAACAACTATCCTTTATCGGAGGAGAAGCGATGCGGACATGCACCTCCGCAGCCCCTAATTCACGCATCAACCGAGTAAGATGCTGCATGGTTACCGATCTTACTAATGAGTCATCTACCATGGCAACCCGCTTTCCTCTAATGAATGCCCGGATTCCATTGAATTTAGCTAAGATTTGCTCCCACCTTCTTTCTGGAGTTGGTTCAATAAAAGACCTTCCCACGTAGTGCTGACGAATCAGAGCTGGAGGCATGGGTATTCCCGATTCAAGTGAATAACCAAAGGCTGCCGCAATTCCCGAGTCCGGAACCCCCACAATCCAGTCAGCATCAACAGGTTGTTCCCGTGCCAGTTGCCTTCCATGTTCAACCCTATAAATAGAAGCAGGAACGCCGAATAAAATACTATCCGGACGACTGAAATAAATACCTTCAAAAATACACCTACTGAGTCGCTGAGGCGCAAAGAGTTGCGTGCTTACCACGCCTTCCGGACCTAACCACACCATTTCTCCCGGTTCCACTTCCCGAACATATTTTCCGCCGATGCTATCCAACGAGCATGTCTCTGAACAAACAATATCCGCGCCATTGTACTTGCCCAAGACCAGCGGCCGGAAACCCCAAGGATCCCTCACCGCTACCACTCCTTCGCGACCTTTTAACATTGCAACCAACGAATAAGCTCCCTTAACCGGTTCCAACGCTTCTCGCGCGATATCCTCTAGTTTTTTCCCAGGCCCTGCCGCTCGAGCAAAGCGATGCGTTAGGATTTCACTATCGGTTGACCCATTCAGTCGGTAACCTTCTCTTTTTGCTTCTTTTCTTAGCAGTTTTATGTTTACAACGTTTCCATTATGCCCCAAAGTTGCGTCTGTTTCATATCCCTCTGTCACACAAGGCTGCACATTGTTGATGTCTCCTGAATTCCCTGTCGTTGCGTAACGATTATGCCCTATCGCTAAATGTCCCGGCATCGCCTCTAATCTTACCCTATCTACAAATACCTGTTGGACCCTGCCCAGATCTTTCCAGGGATTGAAAAAAACCCTTCCATCTGAAGTAACAATTCCAGAACTCTCCTGCCCTCGATGCTGGGCAGCGTGGCTTCCACTGCACATAAAAGGAGCTATGTTTTTCTTTGTATGATCAAAACCCCCAATTACGTTACACATATCCCCCACTTCTTAATGGTTTATGGAAATACTACTTGGTTGAATACTGTTATTTATACTTTATGCATATATAAAGGTGGGCTGGATGGGATATGAACCTAAGGGTTTGCACTCTTAGGAACCTGCAGCGAACTGCTCGCTTTGCTCGCAGTTCACTTATCCCATCTTACCTTTATGGGCTGGATGGGATTTGAACCCATGACAACACGGTATCTAGAGACTTCATAGCTTCGTTGCGACTTCTTGCGAAGTCGCCATGCTCAAAAACCTGCGGTTTTTGGCAAGTCAGTTTCTTTGCGAAACTGTCTCTTCAGCCGTGTGCTCTTTACTGCGCACAATCGTGCGCTTAGAGCAGATTGGCCTCCCAGTCTGAGCTACCAGCCCATACCGTCGAGAGAAGGAAAAGGGTTTATATGGATTTCGGAAGTTTGAACTGTCCTATTTAATAATTTTTATAAACCTTGACATATTCACTTTTTAAATGGATAAAGAGATAGAAAACAGCTTAAGTCGTATTCGTGTGAGAATGAATGAATACATAATGGTTGAAAGGTCCCGACGAGAATCTCTTCAACAGCTTTTTGAACCCTTGTTATTTGATTTAGAGCCATATACAATAAGTAATAATTGCCCAAGAACATTAATAGTATATAGCGAGAACTTAGACGATGGTAATATGCGACTGCTTGCTACACGGACAAGAAAGTGGTTTTCTATTTTAAAACTTAAGAGTAAACCTGCACTATCTGATAGCATCACAGAGAATCAAATTGATGATGTTGACGAGCTTATTTTAAAATTCCCTGGAATTACGTTACAAAAATTACTAAGGGGGGTGGAAGATGCTCTTAAACCTTTAGAGACCAAGGAATAGTTCTTATATATTCATACTATTAAGAAAGAACTTCTAATTTGCCCTGACGGCCGGTGGTGAGCTGCTTATCCCCCTGCCATTCGTTTACAAAGCCATTGATGATCTTGACCTTTGAGCCGACCTTGACCTGGTCGACTTGTTCATTCCATAAGGTTAATGTCATGCTGCCTGTGTCGTCCTTGATGGTCGCGGAAGCTACTTTGCCTTCCTTGCCGAACTTATTGAAGGCTCTAGCCGGAGTTACTTCGGTGACTTCAGCTTCTATTTCCACGTTGCCCTGACGGACTTGGAGTTCGGCGATTTTCATGCTTTGCGAAAACAGGGGGTGATATATAAAGGTTTTGTCAGCCTTTTATACTTGAGAATGGTATTTGATCGATGAATAAATCATTCAATAAACCACTTAGGCTAGAGACTTTCACTCGTACTTGAGCTTCCGTATCGCGATCGCGAATCGTAACACTTTGGTCTGTTAAGGTGTCAAAATCAATCGTGAGGCAGAAAGGAATGCCCATCTCGGCTGCTCGTAAGTAACGCTTGCCAATGGCAGCTGTTTCGTCGTAGAAACAGATGAATTCCTTGTTTAGGGTTTCATACACTTCTTTTGCGACTTTGGCTAATTCTTCTTTCTTCATCAAGGGGAAGATGCCGACTTGGATGGGAGCTAGGGCCAATGGAATTTTTAATACAGTCTTTCCTTCGTCTTTTTCCTTCTTATCGTAAAAGATGTCCAGCAAGGCAAAGGTTGGGCGGTCGGAGCCGAAAGCAATCTCCAGGATG
>CAYOJS010000143.1:0-3793 GCA_964404345.1 uncultured Methanosarcinales archaeon | reverse complement strand
AAAAATGAATCCGTACATACCAGAACCGGTAAAGATAAGGAGAGTGGTTCGCCATAGTCCTGACAATGTATCGCTCTTTGTGGATTGGAAGGAGAAGTATGCGCCAGGGCAATTTGCCCAGCTTTCCATATTGGGGATGGGGGAATGCCCAATTTCCTTTGCCAATTATGGAAAGGATTTAGTGGAATTTAACGTGCGAGAGGTGGGCAGTGTTACAAGTGCTCTCTCTAAGTTAACGGTAGGGGATACGCTCTATCTGCGGGGGCCGTATGGGAAGGGGTATCCGTTCGAGAATCTCTATGGAAATGGCTTGATCTTCATCGGTGGGGGTTGTGGAGTGGCTCCATTAAAAGGAGCAATTGAGTACGTGGAAGCACACAAGGAGAAGTTCAAGGACGTTTGGCTTTTCATGGGTTTCCGCTCGCCAGAAGACATCTTGTTCAAAGAAGAATTGAAGTCTTGGGAATCGAACTTCCACTTGCACACGACCGTGGATAAAGCCAAGCCGGAGAGCTGTTATCTGGGGAATGTGGGTTTTATTACAGATGAAATTTTAAAGACCTGCCCGGACAACACTCAAAAAGTAGTGTTATTATGTGGCCCTCCGATTATGATGCAAAAGACCATTGAGATCTTGACGCAGAAAGGGTTTCATGACGATCAGCTCTTCCTTTCTCAAGAGCGTCTGATGTATTGTGCCTTGGGTAGGTGTGGAGCCTGTATGATCCGCGGCAAGTATACGTGCAAGGATGGTCCTGTTTTCAGATATGATGAAATCAAGGAGTGTAAAACAGATTAAGATGAGCGAAAAACCGACCGTTGGATTTGTCGCCTTAACCGGCTGCTTTGGCTGTCTGCTCTCTGCCATTTTTAACGAAGAAGCGCTCTTGAAGATGGCAACGGCCGTAAACATTACTTCCTTTCCGTTTATCAAAGGGAAGAATACAGAGGGTCCGTTTGATGTGCTGTTTGTTGAGGGAACTGTGGTTTCAAACGAGGATAAGGAACATCTCACCCGTTTTAGGCAGCAGGCAAAGGTACTTGTGGCGTTGGGTGCCTGCTCGAGCGATGGAGGAGTCCCCGCTTTGAAGCGTTTTGTTCCGAAGGAAGTCTTTAATCGCCTCGTGTATCCGAAAAATCCGAGGATTGCAGATACAGATCAGCCTTCCAGGATTGATGAAGTGATTCATGTGGATCATTACATCCCCGGCTGTCCGCCAGATAAGGATCAGATTTTGACGTTTATTAAGAATATCACCCTGGGTAAAAGGATGAAAGAGCAGTTGTATGACAACCCGGTATGCGTAGAGTGCCGATCAAGGGGAAATCGCTGCTTGCTCGAGGATGGAAAAATGTGTTTTGGACCTGTAACGCGGGGTGGCTGTAAGGCAATCTGTCCTACAAACAAGTTGGAGTGTTGGGGTTGCCGCGGGCCAACAGACGATGCAAACCTGGATCGGCTCATCAAGCTTTTGAAGGAAAAGGGCTTCGATGAGAAGCACATTCGGGAGCGTCTGCTCACCTTTACAGGGACCCGTTTTAACCAGATTAAAGAGTTGAAAGCATGACCACAATCGATATGAAGCACATTACGAAGATTGAGGGGCACGCATCTCTCAACTTAAAGATACGAGAAGGCAAGGTAGAGAAGTGCGAGTTAAAGGCTGTGGAAGGCAGTCGCTATTTTGAAGGATTGCTGGTAGGTAAACATTTTAATGAAGCCTCTTGGGTTTCTTCTCGGATTTGCGGGATCTGTTCGTGTGCCCATGTGATCTCCTCAGTGAGCGCCATTGAAAACGCCTTGAACATCAAGGTTTCAAGGCAAACGACGCTTTTGCGTACCTTTTTTACACTGGCCGAACGCATCCGAAGTCATGCAACCCATTTGTACTTTCTTGCGTTGCCGGATTATGTAGGGTTTGAATCAGCTCTTGAAATGGCGCCTAAATACAAAAACGAAGTTCTACGTGCATTACGTCTTATGAAAGTAGGGAATGACATGATTGTGCTGGCACAAGGCCGTGACTTACATCCGATTTCAACGACCCCGGGTGGCTTTTTGAAGTGGCCGAAGCAAGAAGAATTACTAGCCATAAAAAAGCGCGTCCTTGACGTTATGGAGGATGCAGAAAAAACAGTGGAGCTTTTTGATGGCTTAACCTATCCTGATTATATGTTTAACACGTCTTTTTTCTCGCTTTCGCATCCGAAGGAATACGCTATGTTGGAGGGGGGCATCAAAACAGAGGAAAAACATTACGCTCAAGAAAACTATACGGAGTTTATGAAGGAATTCCATGACGCAGATAATTCTTCCAATTTTGTTGTGAAAGAGGGGAAAAGCTACATGGTGGGGGCGCTTTCTAGGTTGAATAACAACAGCGCTTTATTAAGACCTAGAGCTGCGTATCTGATGAGAAAATTAAAAACAAAGTTTCCTTCTAAAAATCCGTATCACATCAATGTGGCGCAGGCAATCGAACTGGTCCATGCACTAGAAGAAGCAGCCGCCATTGTAGATGAACTGGACATTCGGGATGAAAAACCAGTCTCTTTCAAGCTCAAAGTAGGGCGTGGGATTGCCGCCATTGAAGTTCCTCGGGGTACATTATGGCATGAATACAAGCTCGATGATCAGGGGGTCATTACCTATGCTAACATCGTGACTCCGACTGCTCAGAATTTACGAAACATGCAGGATGCCTTGCAAGGATATATTCCTTCGTTATTGAATAAAAAAGAGGACGAGATTGTCTTGGGCGTTGAAAAGTTAATTCGCAGCTACGATCCATGTTTCTCCTGTGCAACGCATTTCTTGAAGGTTAAGTGGGAATGATAGAATCTGGAAACTCCGACCTCCCTGAATTGCGTCTACCCATTCACCTAACAACCCATTAAATGCAATAAAACTACATTTAATAGGTGTTAGTTTCAATAAAATTTCCATTTCTACAAACGAGCGAGTCGGGGGCTAAATGAATTATTTTTTTTGAGGTTCTTGATTAAGAAGACCGATAGCTTGTGAGTATATACCTCTAAGACGCAACTCACTTGTTTTAGGATTTGGATCAAGTTGAGGTATGATCTCAAAACATGGCTTAGATTGGTCATTTGGAGTGAAATTCGTCCATGATTTTATTGTGACAGTACCAGCATCATCATCGTAAGTGTACTCGCTCCATGCCCATCGATCATTTCTGGTTGGCCTAACTTCACTTGGATCGACCTTTGCATCTGGTAAACGATTTAAGCCCACATAGCGAAATCTCCCTTTCTCTCGTGCTTGTTTTTCAGCAATTGTTAAAAGCTCCGAATAATTAGTTCCATGGACTTCACCACCAATTCGATGTGTGAGCATTCTTCCTCGATCATCATATGTATCCAATCTGGTGGCAGTATTCCCCCCACTTTCTTGCGTAACGTTATCATGACATTTAACAACCCCATTTGGATGGTATGTTAGGTTGGTTACTGAAACTTCTCTTCCGCTTTTTCCGTATCGTATTTGTGAAAGATTACCTTTAGCATCATAAGAAAATACAGTTTCATAATCTCTATCTAATCTTGATCCTTTAGGGATAGTTTCTGACAATAACCTTCCAGTATCATCGAATTTGAAAGAAACTGTGATATCATTCAACGATAGGGTAATCTGTTGTTGCTCTGGTTGTCTTCCTTTTCGAGGAAAGTTTGATTCTCCAAGCATCTCTTCCAATATTTTTCTGCTCATAGCAGCAAGAAAGTGATATATATATAAAGCCGAACTGACCTAGAATAGTATTGTTTAAATACT
>CAYOJS010000142.1:0-3805 GCA_964404345.1 uncultured Methanosarcinales archaeon | reverse complement strand
AGTTTATTCTCATTCTCGTCTTTCTTCTTATAGTTGATGCTAAAAGGGGGGTTTGTCAATACCACGTCAAACTTAGTTTTTTTCAGGTAATCTTTAAGTTCCTTTATGCCTTCCTTTTCTTCTTCCGACATACCTGCATCTATCTCTAAATTCTTGTTTAGAGTATTGGCTTTGAATATTTTGCTCCCTCCATCTCCATGTAGATACATATTCAACCTGCTGATTTTAGCTATTTTTCCTGCTGAATCAATCCCGAATAAGTGATGATTTCTTATCTGCTCTTTGTACTCTTTATTTTCCTTGCTCGTGAGGTGTTTTAAGTTGTCCACTTGTTTAACCATCTCTGCCATCGCATCAATGAGGAATCCCCCACTTCCACAGCACCCATCTATGATATAAGGAATGTTTTCGTGAACATCCTTGCTTTTTGTGGTAATTTGGATTGATGATGTTCCCACCATATAATGCACTATTCCTCGTGGTGTGAAGAATTGCCCTAAACCTTTACCTCTAACTGTTGCGTTCAAGAAGGTTTCAAACATTCTCCCGTTAAGGTCTTCATCAATCCCATAAAGGTCATAATGCTGGAGTGCTCTGACTACTTCATAAATGGTAGCAGATTGTAATGTTATTCTTTCTCCAAACTCAAATATTCTCTTCATTTTTTCTTTCTTTATTTTGTTCTCAAGTTCTTCCTGAATCTGTCTGAATAGTATCGAATCAATAGGGTTTGGTTCTACTTTAGTTTGGTCATCAATCCAGTGCGTAGAAAAGATGAAGTCTTCTTTTTTTAGTGATTTGCCATCATTAATTATCTTGTGAATTTTGTTATCTTCCCTTATTTTGATGAACATTATTTTTGAAAATTCGTAGAAAGCATCTGCTGGAGATAGACTATCTTTCTTTCGTATCAAGTTATGTAGATCGTTAAATGTCTTTATAAGAAGAGTAAGTTCTGGACGTTCAAACTTGAAAATGTCTTTTGTTACTGCAACTTGTTTAAATGCTGAATAGGACAGATTTGAACGGAGTTCTTTCCACTTTTCATTATCGTCTATAAAAGCGTCAAATTGGAGAAAAAATACTGGCTGGTCACTATCCCAAGGGTAAACATAGAAACGATGTCCATTTGTTAGGATTGTGTATCTAACAGGATTTTTTGTCGAATATTTTTGGTTCAAAAAAAGAGCATAGCTTGAGACTTGATAAAGGTAATCCTCCGGCTTTTCTTTGGGGGATTTTGCGTCAATTATGATTATCGGCTCTCCCGCAGAATCCAACAGGACATAATCGGGTTTGTAATTCTCCTTTTTTGATCCCTTACCGATTGTGATTTCTGATATTGACTTTTTCCTACTTACTCTGTTATCAGGATAGTCTAGTTTCTTCAAAAGGCGGTCAACAAATAGAGATTCAACGGTTGCCTCGTTTGTGAGGTCAGATTCTTTGCAGAACATATTTTCATTAGCCATTTTTCTCCTTTTTTATTCTAATACACTTTACAATTTGGGTGCTTATAGGTTTTGTGACAGGTTGTCCAGTGGTCTGTGTTTTCTTCCGCTTTTGTCGGAAAGGTTCCGTTTCTTTTAATCTTTGGTATTTTGTCCGATTTCTTCTATGGTTTTTTGGGGGTTTTTGAGGGTGTAAATGCTCTTTCTGCTGTCTTTAGGGTCGAGTTGGATGGTTAGCCATCCATGCTTTTTTAGCTCGCTATAAAATATGCTTGGGTTTTTTAGGTCACCCATAATTTTCTTGGCTTGAACGCTGTTAAATGGTTTGTCTTTGAATTTAACCCATAGTTTAGCGTATTTCTCCATGACCCATTTAGGGGGCATCTCAGGCATACTAGATATAGGTATAGCTTATTATATAAATATTTAGCTTATTTAATATGTATATTATAGCACAACAATATTTATATACTAGATAAGCTTATAACTTATATAATAAGTAAGTAAAGGTGAATAATGAATCCGACCATTCAAGAGCAAAGTAAGGCTAGAGAAGAACGAGCCAAGAGCATCTTACAGAAAGGAAGCCCAGAAACCTTAGACGAGTATACTTACCTTGTGCCGTCACAATTTAGCGATAAAAAATATAAGGTAATACACCTTGACAGCTACTCTTGCGAGTGCGAAGATTACAAGCAACGATGCGTAGGAACAAGCCTTTACTGCAAACACATCAAAGCAATAATCCTCTTCGAGAAGATCAAAGCAACCTACGACATCGAGAACAGCCCAATAAAGAAAGAACTCTCCCTCATCAGTACCCAATCTGAGGATGCTTGCCCTTACTGTACCTCAAAGAACCTTATCAAGCGAGGCATAAGAAAGACCACAACAGAAGAAAAACAGCGTTACTCATGCCACGACTGCCATCATAGATTCGTTTTAACACCTATTAAAGGCATCAAGGTAAACGAAAAATACGTTTGCCTCGCCATGGACTGCTACTACAAAGGACTCAGCTATCGAGACATTTCAGACCAATTCAAACAATTCTATGGCTTAGAATTAAGCCATGAAACCATCAGGCAATGGGTACTACACTTCGGAAAGGTCATGGAAAGATACGCCAAAACTTTAACACCTCAAACTTCGGGAACGTGGAACGCCGACGAGACAATGATACGCACCAAAAAAGGAAATAGAAGAATAGGAGCTGACTACGAGTACGTCTGGAACGTCGTAGATCACGACACGAAATTCCTCCTCGCAAGCATTAATTCAGGACACGCTCGAGGAATAAAAGATGCGAAAATAGTAATGCAAGAAGCACTACAACAAAATAAGCAGAACCCCGAGCATATCATTACCGACCGCCTCCCTTCATATCAAGAAGGCATCCGCAAAACCTTCAAGAACTGGGGAGCAGAACGAAAGGTAAAACATACCTCAATCGTCGGACACCGAAAACAAATAAATAATAACGTCGCCGAGAACCACCACACCCACCAAAAAGAATTCCACAAGGTGCGTAGAGGCGTTAATGAGGTTCAAAGCTACCAAGACGGCTTTAAAGTCTTTCATAACTTCGTCCGAAAAGGAGTAAAAGATAAGCTAACGCCTGCCGAGAGATGCGGGATAGACATGAAAGGCAATAGGTGGGAAACCATGCTCTTGAATAGCCTAAAAGTCCCGCAATTGACACCCAAACCAGAAACGACTAAAAGTCCCGCCGTTTAGACAGCACCACGGAAACAATATTATAGGAGTGTGCTCCAGGAAAGGTATGCTGGCCATTGCCATTGTCCTTCTCCCTGATTCTAAGGTCATGAATCTCTGTCTAAAGCTCAATCAAGAGGCTTGGAAAGAGGGTCGAGCGAGCCTTCGGCTCGGAAAAGAGATTGTTCCGCATATAGGTTTAGTAGTTGGATGTGTGAAAGAGAACCATTTAGGTGAAATAAAGAAGAAGTTGAAAAACCTCAAAAGCAAACCTGTAAAAACAGCCCTTGTCGAAATGACGCATTTTAACGATCAAAAACCAGGAAGCCCAGATAACAAGGCTTGTTTAAAGGTTAAAAAAACGCAAGGATTAGCGGCGCTGCAAAAAGCAGTGGCTAAGGCAACCGTTTCTTTCTTTTCTTACAACGCAACTTCTGAAATGTTTTTCAAAGAGCGTGGAAAGGAGATAAGTTTCAGTACGATTCGCGATGTGAATCAGTACATGGAAAAACGCGGTGGTGAGAATTACAATCCCCACATCAGTTTGAAGTGCTGGGGCTTTCCAAACAAAAAACTCAATCTACCGTCAACGCGGCCGCCCACCACCGGTGATCGCTTCGCTCAACACCGGTGGCATG
>CAYOJS010000141.1:0-3864 GCA_964404345.1 uncultured Methanosarcinales archaeon | reverse complement strand
TATGACGAAATTAACGTAATAACGGCTATTCAAGAATTTGATAAGAAATATCCTCAAGAAGCGAACTTACTCATTGGCATCTTGTTAAAGCTAGGAAGTAGATATTCATTCTTTGGTGGGTGCAATAAAAGACTAGATGATAAAGAAAAGAATATTATCTATGAGAGCCTGAAATGAAACACCTTGCATCACAAAGCCGTAAGACTTACCAGCTCCTGATTAAGGATATCGGAAGCATCCTTGATGCTGCTCGGCAGAATACATATCATGTAGTGAATGAAATCATGGTACAGACATACTGGGAGATCGGAAAACGCATTGTTTCGTATGAGCAAGGAGGGAAAGTTCGAGCAAGGTACGGTGAACGGCTTCTTGAAAGGATCGCTGCGGATCTGCAGGGACGCAGGGGATTTTCTGTCGATAACCTTGAGAGGATGAGAGCATTCTTCTCATTGTTCCCAAAATCCGAGACGGCGTCGCGGAAATTGTCTTGGAGTCACTACTGTCTCCTTATGAGGGTCAAGGACCATCGTGCACGAAGATTTTACCTCATAGAAACGGAAAGAGAAGGGTGGAGTGTTCGCAACCTTGATCGCCAGATCAATGCGCTTACCTATGAACGCCTTGCACTCTCCAAAAGCAAGAAGAATGCCCTAGCACTTGCTAGAAAAGGACAGGTAATAGGGCGATCTGATGATCTAATAAAGGATCCCTACATTCTAGAATTCCTCAACCTTGAAGAGTCCCCTCGATATTCTGAGTCAGAACTCGAGCAGAAAATAATTGACAACCTCCAGCAGTTTCTCCTGGAACTAGGGAAGGGATTCTCGTTCGTTGCACGGCAACAACGTCTTACTATAGAGGATGAACACTTCCATATTGATTTGGTCTTCTACAATAGAGTTCTAAAATGTTTTGCACTCATAGAACTTAAAATAGGAAAACTAACTCATAGGGATCTTGGACAACTTCAAATGTATGTTAATTATTATGACAGAACCATCAAAAATGACAAAGAGAACCCAACGATAGGCATCCTTCTCTGTGCAGATAAGAAGGAAGCGATCGTTCACTATACGCTACCAGAAAATAATAAGCAGATATTTGCATCTGAATACAAACTCTGCTTGCCAAAGAGAGAGGAACTTGAAAAAAGGATGCGAAAATTGCTCAGTTGATAAACGGATGCATCCCTGTGAGACGAGCGAGCGTACCAACGCTTTCGAGATCGCAAAAACTGACGCTGAGATTGACGAGCTCGTCTATCAGCTTTACGGCATTACAGAGGAAGAAAAGAAGATTATCTAGGAGAACTTGAAATAAAGGAAAAAATCGTTGAGAAACATCTTGGACAAAGAATGGATGACCCTTTTGTTGATGTCAACAAAATGATACCTACGCCTATGTTCGTCTAAGCCTGAGCATGAAATACATCATTTTTCCACTCCAAACCTCTTTTTCCTCAGCTACCCTGAATTTCTTCTCTTCGGCCATCTTTAAGAACAGGTCTTTTTTCGTGACGAGAACGGTTATATCCCCCTCTTTCTTTAAGATGAAATCCGATTGATAGAAGAACTCCCTGTAGACCTTTTCAACGTCTCTTTCATTTATATGCTGGCTGGGCTCTGGAGGGTGAGTCACGATGTGGTCCACGGACTGCTTTTGGAATTGAGTGTCCATCCACTCCACATCACCTTTTGAAAAGCGCACCCACTTATCCACGCCTGCAATTTTTGCATTGTTCTGCGCGGCCTTGATGTGCATCAACAGATGATCTGAGCCATTTACTGCTAAAGGCTCTTTTACCTTTTCCCATGCTGTGAAGTCTTTCTCTGTGATCTTCGCTACTTTTTGAAAAGCGAAGTCTTTTGTGAAATGATTCACGGAAAGACCTGAGGCAAAGAAACCTGCTTCGATGGGAATGATACCGCTGCCACAAAAAGGATCGATCAGGAGTTCGTTCGGCTTGAAACCGGAGAAACGAACAACTGCATAGCCCAGCGTTCCCTTCAATGCACTTGCGTGATGATAAATCTTATACGGACGTTTGCTCAGGTCTCGACCGGCAAAATCAATGCCCAGATATAGACTTTTTTCTCCGAGCACTGCAAAGAGGATGGTGTCTGGATCCTTTAGCTTTACTTTGACTTCTATCTTTTTTGAAGCTAAGGTGTCAAAGACATGCCCGCCTAACTCCCGCTCGATGTCCATGGAGTTGAAATCCACCTCGACTGTATGATCTGCTACGCATCTGAAACTAGACCCTTTCTTAATCCATTCTTTCCAATCCACTTCCTTTGCAACCTTTTCGGCTGCTTTCGATACAGATTCCCAATCCGCCTTGCATGAAGCCTTTCCTAATAATAACAAAACACGTTGCACGCTCTGCGCCTTATAACTCAACAAGCACAGGTCTTCCACTTTTTTGATGGGAAACTCGATGAGACAAGGCTCTAAAATCGTACCTTTTGCCTTGATCAATTCACTTAGCTCTTGAAGAGCTGTTTCTTCCAAACCATGATCTGTGACTACCAAGCCTTGCATGGATTCAAGGAAAGAGAGAGGCTTTTAAAGCTTTAGTGCACTACGGTTCCTGAAGGGGGCTTTCCAGCGTATCCAAATGAATGGGGAGTCTGCACTTCAAAACGAATCTTACTCATCATCTCAAGAATGAGCTCGCCCAATACGTTTAAGCTTTTTTGCCGTAAGACCTCCTCTGTTCTATCTTTCAGAGAACCTGATGTAGCGTATAGCACATCTAGGACTTCCTGGGCCTCTCTCACATCGTATCGCCTTTTCTTTCTATCGGAATATGCTCTTAGTTTTACTTTCAACAATCGTGAGTCAAGCGTTTCACATTCTATTAATCCTTGGAGCCTTTCCCGATTTGGCAATTGGTTCCCTTCTATGAGCACGTTCATTGTCAACTGGCTTCCCAACCCCTCGCTCAAAAATTCCTCTGCTTTGAACGCGTCATTAAAGCCCGGGCTCGTTTGGCCATTTAACTGATCTAATCGCTCCCTTGGAAGCCAACCAAAATTTGCGAGAGCATAAGACGCTCCTTCCTCTCCCATTTTGTATACAACCCCCTCTGCACTTGAACGCATTTTTACTTCGTCGGCGCAAACGGTTAAAAGAGCCTGTTGCAATACACGGTTCATTTCAGCAGGATCTACTGGAACTGATGGAGTAAAAAAAGCAGCACTAAACCCCAAATGCCCTTGTCCCACATTCTTCCTAAAATTATAAACTCCGGAACGGTCGGAACTCGCAAAAGACCCGTACGGATGAAAGGACTAATTGTTCCAAACTTCATATGCTCTTTAGTGCGATCTAGATAAAAGACTTCACCTGCAATATATTCCTTCACAACTCTTAGTTGAGACGACATAAACCTAGATAACCCGCTTATTTTTTAAACGTTTACCTTCCACTAACCTTTCATGGAGAAGAAAGCCTTATAAACGATGAACTTAGAGGAACATGATGGAACTCTTCCTAAAACTTACCAAAGGATCCTGGTATGGAATGGCTGCCAACCGCTTTGATGAAGTAAAGAAAAAGAAGCACATCCAAAGCGCTGTGACTTTTGTCCAGGATACGCTGATCCAAGTGAAAAAAGATAGTATTCTTGGCACAAGTGAAGATCAATGTGAAATCGTTCTGGACGAGCGTTCCCTGCCCTCTGTGAGCTGCGTTCTGTATCTTGAAAAAGGAAAGTGGTGGATTAAATCCATCCATGCTCTCTCTTCCCCCTCTTTACGAGAAGCGGTCCTTATCAACGACGAACTCGTGACGCAAGAACCTCGCGCCCTAGAAAATGGAGATGAAATCGAATTGGGGAGAGTAGAACTAGAAGTTATT
>CAYOJS010000140.1:0-3877 GCA_964404345.1 uncultured Methanosarcinales archaeon | reverse complement strand
CATAAGCGTTTAATCGACCTGGGACTCGATGAGATGGCTTTAAGGCTAGTTATGCGAGTCCCTATCCCTGAAGGGCTTAATATCGAGATAGAGATGATTGATGCGTAAGTTCTAAAAACGAGTTACATACCTATCGGCGTATATCTTAAGATGGTCTCTTACTTCTTCCGTCCAACGAACCGACCGCTCAGGCCTTTCTATAAGCCCTTCTGATGCCGAAAATAACGTTCTTAATCCGCCTTTACTGGGAAGGATATGCCAATGTATATGTGGTTGTGTACTGTGATCCCCAAAGGCCTGCTGGACCTGGTCTGCAAGACGTGTGAAGGCACGTGCTTCTGTATCGATTAAATCGGACAAAGACCCTACATGACGTCTGGGAAGCACCATTACATGACCTGGTTTTAATGCTTGGGTTGGGATGATGCAATACGCCAGATCATTACCACCGATGATTCTATACGTCTCGTCTTGAGCTGCGCACAGACCACAATCCATACTTTAAGAAAAGAGCACTGGTTTTTAAAATAGCCCTAGAACCCTAACCTCTCTTGCATTTTTTACTGTAAAATAATCTATAGATCAAATCTCGCTTCTATCCACTGTACCATAACCTGCCAATGGATTGCTTAGTTTCACAAATGTTTCCTCATCTGGATGCAACGTTCCAAACCCTTTATATCTTCCTACTAAGCGAGTTGTATACAATGCGTCAAGTGTTCTTTCGCTTGCTCTTACCACTTTGAAAGATCGACCGTGCTTATCTACTTCAGCCACTAAACCTCTCTTTAATGCGACCGTAACAAGATCTCCAATATTTGTCCTTAATACAAAATCTCTAACTGTGTCCTCAGAAGCTGCTGAACTATTTCTTGATGTTGTCATCATCGATAGTAAGAAAGACTTATTTAAAAACTTAACTCTTAGAATCCCAACTTGACCAAGTCCCGATTCATGACGTTCAGACAGGCATCCAACTTGTTGATGAGCTCCCGATCGGTACTGGCTTTCTTCAACTGAGTGAGAACGTCGATGATCTGACGGAAGAACCTAAGGATGTCTCCTTCCAAGAGATTTGTGTATTTGATGACTTCCAAGAAACTAGCCCCTTTATACCAAGCCCACATTAAGGTCCAGAGCTTATCCATATGACGGAAGTCGAAATGCTTACGAATGTACAGGTCTTCATTCAAGTCATTTATTAGTTCTTTCATTTGCTTTGGACGCTGTTTATCGACGACAAAGCGATCCATTCTTCTGGGCTCGTAGACGACTGTTGCGAGTAAGAGCAAGATCTTGAACTCATCCAAGTCGAAACGCTTGTAATCAAAGAAAAGCTCAGTTACAGTGAGCTCCTGTGTGTAAATCCGGGAAGCAAACCAACCCTTCTCTGTCAATTGATTTCCTTGCACATAACCCATTTTTTCGAGTTGGTTTTTTTTCTTCACGAAATTCGCCCACATCAACGCGGCAATACGATTATCCCTAAATCCTTTCTCCCCGTGCTTTTGGAAAAAGTCCAAGTTGCTCTTCAGCAAGGTTTTTATTTCTTCGACTGGACGCTCGATCATGTTCAAGACCGAATTGAAAGTTAACTTGAATTGTGACTTTACAGGCTCTTTATCCTCAGAAACGACGTAGTTTAATTTATTCACATCGATGAAGCGACGGTTTATCATGACGACTGCCTTTCCGTACGTGTCAATACCTCGACGACCTGCTCGGCCCACTAACTGATAATATTCTCGAGGGAATAAATAGCGGTGATGGATGCCGTCGAACTTTTCGATGGAATCTAAGCAAACCGCTTTGGCTGGCATGTTAATGCCGACAGCAAAGGTCTCTGTGGCATACAAAATTTTAACTAATCCCAAGCCGAACAACTTTTCTACCATGTCCTTATGGACTGGGAGGAGGCCGGCATGGTGAAAACCAACCCCATTGCTTAATGTTTCTCTTAATAATTGGGTTGAGGGTAACTGGCGAACGCCTGCTTCTACTTTGCTCAAAGCCTCTGTTACGAGGTGCACGACCTGCGATTTTTCAGGACTCGAAAGCAAGTCCCTCTTCTTCGAAAGCATCTTGGCAAAGAGCTGCGTATTCAGACGTGAAAAAACAAAATAAATGGCTGGAATGTCCCTGTTCTTAATCAATTCCTCGACAGGGCCTAGGTGAGTGGGGTTCTTGATGAAGGGTTTTTTGTACTTTCCCTTCCAAAAGGACTTGTAATCCTGCACATTATCCAACTCGAGCTGCTGCTTCAACTTTGGCAATGTGGTGATACCTAGATCTACATCATGCACAAAATGTTGCAAAGGAACGGGACGATGGTCGTGACGAATGACATCCACCTTATGGTTTTTTACGACTTCAATCCACTTAGCCAATTCATTTGCATTTGGAATGGTAGCACTGAGACAAAGGAAACGAACATGACTTGGAGCGAAAACAATGCTTTCTTCCCAGACATGACCTCGTTCAGGGTCACTCAGGAAATGAATCTCATCCAGAATGACATAGCGAACGCCCTCGATGAACGGGTCTCGAGCAACAGCCATGTTTCGAAAAACCTCGGTTGTCATAACCAAGATCATACCTTGTGGGTTTATGACCATGTCACCTGTTAAAATGCCGACGTTATCTGCTCCGTGATCCTCTACAAACTCTTTGTATTTTTGATTGGAAAGGGCTTTGATGGGAGCTGTGTAAATAACCTTCTTACCTGCTCGGAGATCTTCCTGAATGATGTAATCTGCGATGAGTGTTTTTCCTGAACCCGTCGGGGCTGAGACAACAACGGAATTACCCTGTACAAAACTCTGAATGGCCTGTTCCTGAAAAAGGTCCAGGTGCTTATTCTTAAAATCCATCGACTATAGAGTGAAAGAAGACTTTATAAACTCTTGGGCTTACCAGCGAAATACAGTTTCATTTACGTGCCCAGGTCGCATAACCTGGTACTTTGCATGGTCCTGCAAAGGATCAGCGAAGCTGGAGATTGCGCAAGCCTGGAATGCTCAAAAACCTTCGGTTTTTGGCACACGAAGTCTTGTAGACTTCAGAGAGCTTGTCCCTCTGGGATTCCCGGTTCAAATCCGGGCCTGGGCGCTTTATTTTCTAAACCACAATAGAATGCCGGCTACTACACTTCCAAAGAAGTTAAACAACATATCCCATAAGGGATCGTATCTAACGAGGTCTGAAACTGGATAAAAGGCTTCCCCAGCAGCCTGGGCGAGAAAACCCTGACTGACGCCTAAATAGACAGAACCAACAAATTCAGCCATTTCTTCTATTGCACCAAGACCCGTCCAGATCAAGAACGCCATGACAAATAACAACCAACCCTTCGCCACTTTACGGCTGCCCAAGAACTGATAAATCGCAAACGTAAAGACAAAGCCACTTACGAGATGAAGCCATTTATCATACCCCAGGTTTAGAAAGACCCAGTTATAGGCGCCGAACAAACCTGAGTTGTTCATCAACACTGCAATTATAACTCCGACTAACACCCAGGGCTCAATGCCTAACCTTTTTCGCTTCCAAAAAAGCCAGACGAGAAACAATCCTTGAAAGGTAGAGTCGATTCGGTATGAGACTTTCTGAAACCATGATGTGATAAAGCAAATAAGGAGAAAAAGAAACGCCGCGAAGAAAACAAACTTCAACCAAACCGGCTCTTTTTTGTCTTTCATCCACCTCAAAAGCTCGATGGCCTTTATTAAAATTATGGTCGAAAGCTATATAAACCAAACCCAGGTTATCGAGAACAAAGGGCCCATAGCTCAGCCCGGATCATCAGGGCAATAGAGCAGCCGACTCTTAAAAAAACGCCAACTCTGGCGATTTGGACGGATCGGCAGGTCAGGGGTTC
>CAYOJS010000139.1:0-3905 GCA_964404345.1 uncultured Methanosarcinales archaeon | reverse complement strand
AGGGTTCTAAGGAAAAGATGGATCACTTGCTCAAGTGTACGTATTTTTATCAAAAATTTGATATTGTAGTTCACGAACTCGATCCGAAGGGGGTCGAGCGCTTCTATGAAGGAGAAGACTACTTCTTGGAATGTACTTGGTTGGAGCACAGTGTGCCTTGTTTAGGGTTTTCGTTCATTGAGAAAGACAGAAGAAGGATGGATATGAATAAAGTAAAGGCCTGTGGCTTAAAAGAAGGCCCTTTCTTGGGCAAGTTGCAAGAGGGGCAGAGTGTTGTAGTCAATGGAAAGACCGTCAAGCCTGAAGAGGTGAGCGATCTTGTAAAAGGGAAAAAAACAACGATCATCTGGGACACAGTCTTTGTTGATTCTTGTTTGGAATTGGCCAAGGATGCAGACTTGCTTATCTGTGAGGCTAGCTATACGGCCGACTTGAAAGAGAAGGCAGAGGAGTACAAGCATCTCACAACACAGCAGGCTGGTTTCATTGCCACGCATGCCAATGTCAAGGAGTTGATCATCACGCATTTCTCTCAGCGTTATAAAACAACGGAAGTCTTAGAGGATGAAATCAAGACCTTCTTCCTGAACAGCCGATGCGCATATGATTTTATGAAAGTGAGAATTTGAAAAATTCGATTCTCAAAACAGTAGTTTTGTAGGTGAAGATTTAGTTTTTTCTCTGTCTTCCTAGAGCGGCGAGGATGGTGGCGAAAATGGTTGCGGCAATGACCCATTCAAGCACTTGTTTGAGCAGTTCTCGAGAGCCAAATTGGTTATAGTATCAGTAGATAGAAAAGATTCCGATAGCAATGGGGATACTAACATATTTACGTATTCTCTCAAGTACAATATCGCTGCCAAGACGGTGGACATTTTGGATGACTTGTGTTTTACCGACGATTATTTTCCTGATGGCTCTAACTTCTTTCTGAGTGAGTTTCATGAAAGACTAAAATTGGAAAGGGGTTTTAAATGCATCGGTTAAATCAAAAGCATCAATCCATATCCAACAAAACATCCTGCTGCCAAGAACGGCATGGCTGGGTAGAATCGGTCTTTCTTGGCCAGCGTGAGCAGCAGGAAGAGGGCGGCACTGCTTCCTAAGACAATCAAGAAGCTATGACTAAGGGCTTGGCTGATGGTAAATCCTTTTAAGAGTAAGTGTTCCATGGCACTGCCAGTAAACAGGAGGGGGAATGCCAAATCTCCTCCTCCGAGGATAGCATTCTTGTATTCAGTTTTCTGTTTTGGGAGGTGGGATAGAATGATGGCGGGGTGAGTTGTTTTTCTGGAGGGGGTTTTATAGGGAATGGACAATCCGGCGAATATGTGAGTTTGGGTTTGGAATTGGGCCATATCGATCATGTGTTTGCTCTTCCAGACAGCATACATGTCATAAATCGCAACAACAATGAGGAGGGTGACGCTCCAGTAAAGGTTGAGGATGGGCGTCAAAAATATACCGATTCCTGAGTAAACGAAAATCTCGGTAAGGTTATGGGTATAGATGTTGGGGCGGAAGAGTTTGAGTAAGGTTAAAACAGCTGCAAGAATAAAGGCCCAAGTACTCGGTATCAACACGCCCAGGGCGATGCTGAGGGTCAGAAAGCAAGCCAATCCGTACCAGAATTTCCAAAGTTGGACTCTTCGGTATTTAATGAGGAGTAGTAAGAGCAGGGTTCCAATGATGACGGCACTAACAATGTAGATAAAGGATTCGACGCCAGTAGTCTGAGGTCTTGGGCCTAAAGTGGTGTCTTGGTGTTCAAGCTGGATCCGACCATCTTTCTGTTCGATGTGAAGATTCTTGCTGAGTAGCCATAAGCCCAATAGCTGAGTGCTGAGGAAGAGCAGGACGAGGTAAAAGGTGATGTGCCAGGTGTGTTTCATTTTAGTAATCTCCTTGTATGTAAAAACGGACGAGGACTGTAAACATAAGTAACACGATCGGACCGAGCAGGATTCCGCTGAAGCCAAAAGCAGCGAGGCCTCCAAGGACTCCGAGGAAGACGAGGACAGGATGCAAGTTGGTGCTATTGTGGATGAGTTTAGGTCTTACTAAATTATCGATGTTGGTGAGGATGATAAAGCCGAAGGCGAGAAGACCGATGCCGGTATACAAATGGTTTTGTAGCATGAGCCATAAGGCGCTAGGAATCCACACCAAGGCAGAGCCAATGACAGGGAGAAAGCTGAGGAGGAACATGAGGAAACCGAGGAAGATTGGGTTAGGGATGCCGAATAGCCAGAGTGCTATTCCACCTATAATGCCTTGGAGTAAGGCTGTGGTGAATTGGCCGTGAATAACAGCATGGATCATTTGACTGAGTTCTTTGGTGAGGATCTTCTTTTGGTGGTTTCTAAGAGGAAGAATCTCTTGGACGCGTTCAAAAAAGGAAGGTCCGTCTTTGAAGCAGTAATACATGACAAAGAAAAAGATGAACAATTGTAAGATGGCATTGGAGACGCTGCTGATTATTTTTTGGGCATTGGCTTTGGTAAAGTCTACAAATTGGGTGCCAAGTTGGGTCATCAATTCGCCGAGGGGGATATGGGATTCGATGAATTTGAACACAAAGTCTTTGGTCCAGCCATAATGCAAGTTGAGGGTTTGGAAGGCAATAAAGGCTTCATTTCCTAGTTTGAGTAGTACATAAGCAGCAGGAGGAACGACAATGAGGAGTATCAAGAAGATCATGATCAAGGCAGCCACGCTGCGGTTTTTGACGCCTTGAAGAATGGATTTGTAGACTGGATAGAAATAGTAAGTGAGAATGATGGATAAAAGAATGGAGGTAAGGAAAATCTCAAGGACGTTATAGGCGAGCCAGATGATCAAGAAAAGTAGGATTAGGAAAAAGTATTGGGACAAGCGTTCTTGGGACAGCTTGGACACGTTTTTTGAGTGTCCAAGCTCCAGAACCGCAGTTCTGTGTTGCTTAGTCATAGTCTTTCCTTGCTGATTGGCCTTTATAAAGCTTTGTCGAAGATTTAAAAAGATGGCTTGGCTTCAGAAGCTATGCTCATTCAGAACAGTTCATGGGTTGTCACGCAGAATAAGGCGAGGGAGATTCTAGAAAAGGTGGATGTACGTATAAAAGGAAACACAATAATCGAGATAGGTAAGAATCTAAGCGCAAAAGGAGAAGAGGTAATCAGTGGAGAAGGCAAGATCTTGCTGCCTGGTTTGATCAATGCCCATACGCACTTAGGCATGGGCAATCTAAGGGGGTTATACGATGATCAAGAGTTAGACAAATGGTTAACCTATATTAAGAAGGCGGAGAACGCATTCACGGCCGAGCAAGTAACAGAAGCAGTAAGGAATGGCTGTAAAGAGGCAATACGATTTGGCACGACCACTTTGGTGGATTCATATCGCCTGTTTCCAGAGCAGGTAATTCCAGTGTTGAAAGGCGCGGGTTTACGCCTGTTCTATTCAGCGAGTAAGTGCAACAAGAGAATCGTTGAGTTATTGAAAGGAACCCAAATCATCCCATTACTGAGTGCCCATTCCGTACATACTCATCAAGAGTATTCCGAAGACGAGTCATTTCTGAAAGAAGTGCAGCTCTTATCAAAAAAGCATCACCTGCTGAAGATGATGCATATCGGTGAGACAAGGCTGGAGCGTTTTCAGACCTTGAAAGCAACAGGAAAGTTACCAATCGAATACATAGATAGCCTTGGTTTTTTAGATGAAAAGAACTTATTGGTTCATTGCATCTGGCTTACGAAGGGAGAGATTGCTATGATTGCAAAGAGAAAAGCAAAGGTGATTCATTGTCCCATTTCTAACATGAAGACTTCTTCCGGAGGGGTAATGCCTCTATTGGAGATGTGGAAGGCCGGCATCACGGTGGGTCTCGGTACGGATTCCGTAGTCAGCAATAATAACTTGGA
>CAYOJS010000138.1:0-3968 GCA_964404345.1 uncultured Methanosarcinales archaeon | reverse complement strand
GTATACAGTGCCTAACAGAGACTTGCAGGCGTATGCATGGATGAAAGGTCATACTCTGGTTGAATCGATCGGGGTGGTTTCTCTGAATGAGTCTGAGTATAATCCTCATGAGTTGACGGTTTTTGCAGAGCGAAAGGCGTTGATAGATTCGCCCATGACGCTTGAAAGTTATCGTTATCCTCAAGACCAGGTTCGTGATCGTCTCATCCTTGTAAAGGAGATTTATTCTTCAGGATTATCAGATGAGAGTTTAAAACAACTCAGAGAGTATACAGATAAAGCATTAGGGTCCGTCCCAGTTTATGTCTTCATAGGGAGTCATGAGTTGGAGCGCTATCCGCCGCTGGCTCGTATAGAATGGGAAGCTAGGAATGTAGTTTACAATTCAGGGGGTGTAGTGATTATCCGTGTAGTTTAGAATCGGTTTTAGTCAACTCTACAATGGTTTCTATATGGGGGGTTTGGGGGAAAAGATCAAACATCGCCACACTCTTGATCTGATATTTCTTGAGTTTAAGCCGTTCTTTAGCAAGTTGTTGAACATTGCAGGAGATATAGATGATCACTTCCAGATCCAAATCGTTCAGTTGCTGGATGGTTTTTGGGTGCATCCCTGTTCGGGGTGGATCCGTAATGACAAAGAGTGGTTTTGGAAAATCCAGTTTCTTAAGCTGCATGGCATCCAGGAGGATGGCCTTGGCGTTGCTCGTATGATTTTCTTGGATGTTTCTTTCGGCTGCTTCAATGCAGCTCGGAACGTTTTCAACGATCGTGACATCCTTGAAAGACCCTGCATTGACAATGCCAAACGTACCAACTCCTCCATACAAGTCGAGTAGGTGGGCTTGTTTAGTGTCATATTTCTGCAGCAAGTTATGAACGTAATGCAGCATTTTCTCAGCCATTGGGGTATTGTTCTGGAAGAATCCTTCTGGGCTGTAGTGGAATGTTTTTCCTAGCAGTTCTTCATGGATGAGTTCGCTCCCTTTTACAGAGTAATATTCCTGGCTGGTGCTTTCATCAGTTCGTGCGGGAGTGTAAGCGATCAAAACATGATCTGCAGTCGTTTGCTGGGCAAAGCGCTTGATCTGTTCAACAGCCTCACCAAGTTTCGGGCTGTCTTCATTGAGCATGAACGAGATCGCCGTTTCAGGTTTTGGCGTGCGGATAACTGCATACCGAAAGGTCCCTTTTTTCTTATAGATGTCAAAATAATCAGTTCCTTTGAAAAACGCTCGTAGCTCTTTCAGCAAGTCATTAATGCGTCCATCACTAATGGAACACTGCTCAACATTCACAATATGCCGCCATTTTCCTTTCTTCCTTAGGCCAAGTCCGCCCGAGTGAAAAATAAAATCCATGCGGTTCCGGTAATTATATTCAGGTCCTGAAAAGACCTTCACATCCTCGTATTTCAAGGTTTGAATCAGGGCTTTCTTTTTGTTCTCCAGCTGCAGCTCGTAGGGGATGTGTTGTGTCGAACAGCCGCCACACTCTCCAAAATAAGGGCATTTAGGTTCTACCATGAATTGAGTGGGTGGATTTACTTTAAAAACTTAGTATAATCAGTGACGGAAATAACAGGAAAAAATAGTTTCCGTCACTGTATGCTAGGAAAGGGCACAATGATCATAAATTTAGGTCCTTTCCTAGTAGATCAATGTAACAACAAACCCAATCACTCCCAGAATCAGTCCAATCAGCGCTCCTTTCGTAGGCAGTTGCTGGAATAAGGTATAGTCTAGGAAGGGTTCTACAACAAGGATGGAAGTGATGGACACTGCACTCACAATCCAGATGTTTTGAAAGCTCTTATAGCCAAGGATATAGCCTGCTAGTAAGAGTCCCCCAGCAGCGATAATGAAGGGGAACATCTTAAGAAAGGCAGAAAGGAAGGGTTGTTGGGAGAGTGTGTGGTTCTTCGCTGCAGCAAGTTCGGCGTAGATGGACGCACTTTCGCCGGCTAAGATAAGCAGGACAACGAAGATTTTCGTGTAGATAGAATCCATATATGCACACGATGGAGGGGGGGTATTTAAGGTTTTCTCAGGGTCAATCGTCTTTATAAATATTGGAGCTTCTCTCTCTTCTATGAAAGTGTGTTTTTTGACAGCTACCTTTTACCCGTTTATGGGTGGGATTGAAACGCAGACGATGGAGTTTGCTCATCGCTTGTTGAAGAAAGGGGTTAAAGTGGAGGTAGTGACCGGTCGGTTTAAGGGGTTGAAGAAGTTTGAGTTAGTGGAGGGTATCCCTGTTAGGAGGGTTTGGTTGTACGATTCAGGTTCTAAGCATAGCTTTTTGCAGTCGTTGACATGGTCATTGAGTGCTTTTCTTTTTTTATTGTTTTCGCGCCCATACGATGTGTATCATGCCTGGCAGGCATTGACTCCGGCACTGGTGGGGGTTTTGGCGAGTAAGGTAAAAGGGAAGGGATGTATAAGTCAAGTTGCCAATACAGCTGAGAAGGGAGAGGTGCATGTTTGGAACAACAGTGGTTTGTGGGGGAGATGGTTAAAGAAAATACTTTTGCATTCAGATGTTTTTCTAGCTACATCCAATTTGGCAGTGAAGGAGTTGTCTGAAAACGGTGTGATTCCAAAGCATATGGTTTTGATTCCGAATGGAGTAGATACAGACCGTTTCAGACCGCGTAAGGATTGGTTAGAGATGCGTAAAGTGTTGGGTCTTCCGTTGAAGGGGAAGGGTGTGATTTTTGTGGCTAGGACGGAACCCCATAAAGGGATTTATGAACTATTAGAGGCTTGGAAGCGGGTGGAAGCTGAAGTGAAGGAAGCATGGTTGATTGTTTTAGGGAAGAAGGTGGATGCGGAGCGTTTGGAAGGAGCTATAAAAAAGGGAATGCTGAAACGGGTTCGGTTATTGGGGGTCGTTCCCAGAGCGGAAAATTATTTTGCTGCTTCAAATGTTTTTGTTCTTCCGAGTTATGCGGAGGGGTTGAGTAATTCGCTGTTAGAAGGGATGAGTACAGGTTTATCGATTGTGGCTACAAAGGTGAGTGGGACTGAGGACTTAATCACGCATGAAAAAAGTGGAATTTTGATTCCTCCGAGGAATGTACGAGCTTTGGAAGAGGCATTGCTAAAAGTGTTAATGCATCCACAAGTAAACTTGGGAAGGGCGGCAAGGCAGAAGGTATTAGAGGGGTATAGTGCGTCTAAAGTTGCGTCGGACTTAGTAAGTCTGTATAAAAAACTTCAAAATGAATAGGTTCACTTGGTGAAACGCTTAAGAAGAGAGCGTGCTCAGTCGTTTTCTTATTTTTTGTCCGATTTCTCTTCGTTTCATCCATCCGTATCCAGCCAGTATAAACAGCAAGGGGAGTAAGGGTTCTTTGTAGCGGGCACTGACCAAAACCAGGGGATAAAACAGTGTGCCATAGATCGCAATCCATATCAACAGCCAGATGGACCTATTTTTACGCTGCTGCCAGAGCGCATACAGGGCAAGGAGCATCACAATCCAGTACAGTCCGACGTAGGCAAGGATAGAGAGGGTTACTCGCAGGTCCGTCCAAAATACAACGTGAAGGAGGGGTTTTTCATAAATGGTGTGTGCAGTGCCAGTAAAAGCAATAAGGGAGTATCCGATGGCATCAGCAGGGCCATACCACAGGATCGCCATTTTTTTGAGGTAGAAGAAAAATTCGCCTACAGGGTGTTCCATCACATACTCTTTAGCGGCTTGATAGAATCGTTGGTCTAGTTTAATGGGGTCTGTTTCATTTCCCATGATGGCTTTTTCAACTTCGTCATAGTGTTCAGTGTATACGTACATGTTATTGTAAGGGATGTAAACGCCATAGAACAAGGCCGTTCCGCCGCGGTTCACAACGGGGATAAATTTTCCGAATACAGCATAATTACGGATGGTCCAGATGCTGATGAGAATGAGTGAGAAAAGGAGAAGAAGCGCCACTCCCCGAATCAGTTGTTTATTCCATCGTT
>CAYOJS010000137.1:0-3981 GCA_964404345.1 uncultured Methanosarcinales archaeon | reverse complement strand
TTTGCCAAGTAGGAGCCACGAGCCCCCCTTACAACCTCTCTGCCAGTGATATTTCACACAACAAGATCGTCTGTGGCAGCGTCATTGGCAGCCGAAATGGCATTGCTGAGATGCTCGAGTTTGCAGCACGGCATCGGATTCAAGCCGTCACTCAAACCATGCCCTTAGCTAAGGTGAATCAAGCCCTAGAAGAAATAAGGGAGAATAAAGTACGATACCGAGTGGTACTGAAAGTCTAGAAATAGAAAAAGACAAAAGAAACACATAAAATTGTTTGTCTTTTTCAATTTAGTTGAGGTCAAATCATAATGCTTTATTTATGCCCTCAACTAAAAAGCCGAAACCTTTAAAAAGTAGAATATTCTACTAGTAGAAAAGTGGTAAAAATGGACGTATCGGCCAAGATCCCGGAAGAAGACATGATCCTCATCGGTAGCTTACAGACCCAACTTGCTAGGCGAGGAATCCGGGTATCTAAAAAAGACGTGGTAGACGCCGCCCTGAAACTGGCAGATCCTGAAAAAATACAACAATATGTCAGTAAGAAAAAAAAAGACAATACCAAAGAGCTGATTGAAAGGTTTTTGAACTACCCCATACAACCTTTTGAAGGAGATCTCATCGAAGAGCATGACACCACTTTCTGACCATGGAAAAAGCCATTATAGATACGGGCATCTGGATCGGAGCTCATTGGAAAACAGACCAATACAATGCTCCCAGCAAAGAAATCATGCAAGCCTTTGCCGAAGGGAAAATTCACCATTTTTACTTGACTGACTTTGTCCTGGTAGAGACCATCAACTTTCTTTTGCGAAAAAGGAATTATGAAACAGCGAAAATAGCCTTAGAAGCTTTTAACTCGGAACGCATTACTGTATATCATGTCGATGCACTGCTTTTCAAAAAAACTCAAGCACTCTTTAACCAATATAAGGCATTATCCCTTACCGATGCTTCCCTTATTGCACTGGCCGAAGAGCTAAACATAAAAACGATCTTCTCTTTTGACACACTATTCGACCGAGTCAAAGGCATACAACGCCTGGAAAGCTTTTCGGAATAAGTCTTATAACCCAAGTCTTATAAGTCTAGTTGTTTTAAAATCTCTTCTGCTATTATTTCCGGAGCTTGTTGTGCATCAATTGGAATCGCGCCATGCCCTATCATATCTTGCTCGTGTTGTTTGTGCCAGCTTAACACCTGCTGAATTTCATCTTCACCTTCACCAAAATCGTATGGACCTGTCCTTTTCTGTAAACGGAGTTTCAATATGTTAGCGGGTATTTGCAACAAAAAGACCTTGTCAAATAGGTAGAGACTTTCCAATTGGTTCGCCGTCAATCCGCACACGAAAGTAGGTTGGGTAGCTTTCGCCAATAGCTCTCGTAATTTTGAAATATTCAGTAACCATTCATGCTCGTCCACCCATTTGGCACCGATACCTCGCTTATACTCACCGATTTGTCCAGTATTCTTGTGTATCCATTCAGCAAGTCCTGGCTCATCATCGATTTCAATGACTTTATAGCCTTTTGACTTTAGGATTTTACCCACTGTAGATTTTCCAGATCCTGTTACTCCGGTGATGAGGCATTTCATAAACCCATAGGGGAGACCTCGTTTAAAAATTAACCTAAAATCTATGCTCTCAGATCCAACTCCAGCACAAGCCATATAAAGAAAAGCCCTGTTTTAAGCATAGCGGGGTTGTACGTGCTCAAAAACTGCGGTTTTTGGCCCACTAAACCCCTCGTCGTTCCACTCCTCGGGGTTGTAGTGTACTCAACACTTCGCAAAAGTTCGTGTTGGAACACATACAACACCCTCGTTCGCTAACGCTCACTCGGGGTTGTAGTGTAACTTGGTATCACACAAGGTTCGGGACCTTGTAATCCCGGTTCGAATCCGGGCAATCCCATTTATTAGAAAACCTTCAAAAGCTCTATTTTTACTTGAGCAAATACTGCTTCTTTCAGCCTTCCAATTTTCATCAAAATCTTACCCTGTTCAACAGAAAATATTTTATCCGCTCGAATCCTACTTGGTTTTACTAATTTTCCTGATTGCAAATCATCTTGTGTTATGAATCGAGAATAAGGCGCATCGTTTAGAACTGTTGTCAATGGAATCATGATCCGATCTCTCGACTTCTTATTAAAGACTTCATTCGAGACTACCAAGGCGGGCCTGACTTTCGAATTTTCTAAATCCGTAAACGGATACGGCAGCAAAACCAAGTCTTTCTGTTCAGCGATCATTTTAGATAAGTGGCCCAGATATCATCTTCTTTATTGTCCCATACTTCTCTGAGTGACTCCTCGCTGAATTTCAAAATGTCTTTAAAATCATCGGTTATTTTATCTGAGACAGACTCGGCTTTTTCTAAAAGAATCTTTCCATGACGATGAAGAATGATTAACTCATCTCCTTTCTTAATGTGCGCCAACTCCCGAATATCCACTGGGATGGCTATTTGCCCCTTATCTGATACTTTTACTGTTTTCATCATGATTCCAAAAGTAAGAATATTCTTACTTATAAAGTTTTCGGTATGGAAAGCGTCTAGAATAAGTTTATAGGCCTTTAAAACAGTGTTTACGATTGTAACAAAAATTCGCCTTCACAGCGAATTTTTGGAACTTCCAAAAATTTCGTGCTAAAATACAAGGTTTTAAGCTCACGAAATTTTTGTTAGAAACGTAAACTTTATCAAGCCCAAAATACTCCCTAGGAATGCCATGGTTGTATTCTTTTCCCTTCAACAAGGAAAAGAAACAACCTTGTTTTTCTTTTGTTAACTGCATTGTTCGGATGTTAAACAAACCCCTTTCTAAAACGGAACTAACTTGTAAAAGAGCTTTTTTGCCAACTCGGCCACAAACATGTAACCGAGCACGATGAGACCTAAAATCCAAAGGAAGGAGAGGGGCAAGGGTGCAAACCCGAAAAGCCACCCCACTGTGGTAAAGGGCAGCGATAAGGTGCAAAGAGCCACGATCAAGGTTGTCCAAGCCAACCACTTGCCTGGACGGCTCTTGAAAAAAGCCTTTCTTGTTCGAATCACGAGCACAATGACGGAAGCTGAGATTACAGACTCCACAAACCACCCTGTCCTAAACAAGTACGGATTAGCATGCAAGTACCACACCAAAACTCCAAATGTAAGAAAATCAAAGATTGAACTGACCAAGCCAAAAACAACCATGAACTTACGAATGAAATGAATGTTCCAACGCTTTGGTTGGCTTACGAGCTCTGCATCCACTTCGTCCGAAGCTAAGGTCATCTCTGGAAGATCTGTAAGTAAATTAGTCAACAAGATTTGCTTCGGCAACAAGGGAAGAAAAGGTAATAACAATGAGGCACCGGCCATGCTGAACATGTTTCCGAAATTCGCACTCGTCGCGATGAATACATACTTCATGGTGTTCGCAAAGGTCCTGCGACCCTCCCTGACTCCTTCTACCAAGACTTCTAAGTCCTTCTTTAAGAGCACAATATCTGCCGCTTCCTTTGCGACGTCCACAGCATCATCCACTGAGATTCCGACGTCAGCGGCATGCAAGGCAGAAGCATCGTTTACACCATCACCCATGTAACCTACCACATTTCCTGCCTTGCGAAGCGCCAAGATGATCCGCTCCTTATGATTCGGTTCTACCTCTGCAAAAACGTCGACTTCGTTCACTTTTTCCAACAAAGCCTCTTCACTCATCTCTTCCAGTTCCTTCCCAGTCATGATCTGCGACTTAAACAAACCAACGGTATTGCTGATGTGCTTGGCCACAAAGTAATTATCTCCTGTAATTATTTTTAATGAGACGCCTAACTTTTTCAAACGATGAATCGTATCCACAACCCCTTTCTTAATCGGATCCTCCAACACTAAGAAACCCAAGAAGGTCATTTTGGCTTCTGACTCTTTTGTCATCTTAACCTGTTTTTTCAAGTCTCTGAAAGCGACTCCCAAGAGACGAT
>CAYOJS010000136.1:0-4005 GCA_964404345.1 uncultured Methanosarcinales archaeon | reverse complement strand
CTGCTGCACCCCGTAGGGCTGGGACCAGTATCTCAGTGTCCCTCTCCGGGCTACCACTCTCATGGCCCGTACTGATCTTCGGTTTGGTGGGCCGTTACCCCGCCAACAGCCTAATCAGCCGCCGTCCCATCCTAGAGCGCGAGTTTGTGAAAAGCCTCGTTCCAGAATGCTTTTCTTATCAGGTATTAACCTCAGTTTCCCGAGGGTATCCCTGACTCTAGGGCAGGTTAACGACGTGTTACTGAGCGATTCGCCTCTCTTACGAGAAGACTTGCATGGCTTAGTCGTACTCCAACAGCAGCCATCTCCCGCAGGATCAACGGGAATTGGATGTATTAGGTCGCAAGATTATTGCTATCTACTGTTGTACTTTTAAAGAATTGATTTGGGTTTAGAATTTTTCTTTTTACCTGTATGCATAAGGGTTTAGCTTATGCATGAACATGACTTGAGACACTAACCAAAATAACCAATAGCTTTGGTCAGTTGGAGCGGATGTGCGCCGTGCTCAGAAATGTTACCATTTCTGGCATCCCAGGAACTTTGTTCCTGTGGAGACGAAATAAACTATCTCGCCCCAACTGTAGAAGATCAAGGTTTTAGATCCTCGCTTGTTGAACGCATTTCGAGAGAAATCGACCCCCTTTATAAGCTTTTCGCCAGGGTTATCGACGAGAAATGCCTTCACATAAGAGTGGAGATTCATCATGCCGATCCATCGGCAAATCAGAACGAAGAAACCATTCAACTGGTACAAGCGAAGTGAAATCATCTTGGCACCAGCCTTTGAACGGACCCAAGCGATAGACTCTTCGGTAATCTTGACAGTCTGGCAAGTTGCCATCGTAGCATTCTCCTGCGGCGTTGTAGAGTTTTCTTCGGAAGGGTGGGATTTCTCCAGTTGTAAGAAAGAGAGGTCTTTTAAGGGTGAAGGTGAGGGCTTCATAAATCCCTTCATCATCAGTTGCAGTTGTTTCTCCGCTTTCAAAATAGAAATAGCCGATTTGCTGAGGAGTAGGATCATCGGGGCAAATCGTGCAGTGGTTAGAGGGGGGAGCGTAGTGCAGCGAAATCTTTCCTCTAGTCTGGGGTTGGTGTCCACTGATGCGTTGGCTTGCGTAGAGAAAAGGGTTTTTTCGAGGAGATTTCAGTTGTAAATCACTTAAAGCAAGAACATGTTCTTTAGGAAGTTGGGCGGTAAGCTCTCTCACCACTCGTTCAAGGTCGAAAAAAACCAGCTTGGGTGCAGGCATAGAAGGGCAAACAGGAGTTTATTTATAAATTTATGACTGGATTCACTTCAGTTCCCGTACAGCCTTCTTAGGGTTCTCATGGGCTAATATATAGTGCCCTGTCACCAGGTCTGTCGCCCCGGCTCGCACCGCAAGTCGCCCCGTTTGTAAGTTGATGCCTCCATCAACTTCAATGGAGCCTTTGAACAGTTTCCTCAATTTCTTAATCTTCGGCAGCATGCTTTTCAAAAACTTCTTTCCGCCTTTTCCTGGGTGTACAGTCATGACCAGGACTTGATCCACTTGATGCAGCCAGGGTTTAATTCGAGAAAGCAATGTTTTCGGATCGATTGCAAGGCACACCTTCTTTCTTTTCTTCCGGATCAAATCAATCACTCTCTGCACATGCCTCGTAGCTTCGATGTGGAATGAAATCGTACCTGCACCGGCCTTGATGAAGGCCGCCACGTACTTTTCCGGATTCCGAATCATCAAGTGAACATGCTTATGCAGGGAAGTGTGTATCTTCTTCACGTCCTTTACCCATATGTTTCTACCTGGTTTTTTCCCTCGAACGAATTTCCCATCAATCACATCGATGTGTACTCCATCAGCATTGCTTACTTTTCTCAGATAAGCATTTACATCGCCAGTAACGTCAAGGATAGAGGGCCAGATGCGCACCATAATACTCTGTTCGTAAGAGGGAATATAAATATTATGTTTTGAAGTGCATGCCAGCTAAACTGCTCTTGTAGAGTTCTTTGGTCTTTTCAAGCCATGTTTCCACAACAAGGATTATGTCTGCTAAAGGTACTCGATCATTTTGAGATTTATAGCAAATGACAATAATTTTTATACAACAGTTGTCATTTGCTATATACAGTGACGCAAACTAGTTTTGTCTAATTATGTGCGTCACTGATTATAACATCTAAGAACTCTATTCCTTCGAAATCGATTCCCTTCTGAATGATAAGGAAAAATGTTGCAGGCGTTTCTCTGGGTTGATAATTTTCAGGTAACTTTCTTTTAGGGTCGGGGCAGGTATCCATGTTTCTTCACCTTTCTTCGTCTTTCCCCTAAAGTTTTCCAGTTCTTCCCAGAATTCGTCTTCCTGCATAAAAAACCTAAAAGTTGTTCAACCATTTAAACCTTTTGATGGATTTCCGAAAGCTTTCCGGACGGTTCGGATATACTTATTTTCCAGAATTCTTTCGGATTTTCGGCGTTAGGTTTATATAGAAGAAAGCCTCTCTCTAAGGTATGAAGATTACAGTGGTATTAGAGCCCCAAAAAGAAGGTGGTTTTACAGCATACGTGCCTTCATTGCCAGGGTGTATTTCTGAAGGGGACACAAGGAAGGAAGTATTGAAGAACATCAAGGAAGCAATCGAGCTTTACTTAGAGCCAGGTACAAATGAACTGGTTGGTTTTTGTGGGGAGAAAGTCAGTGTCGCGATATGAAGCTTCCTTTGATCTCTGGTTTAGAAGTTATTAAGCGTCTGAAAAAAATTGGTTTTATTGCGACACGTCAAAAAGGTTCTCATGTTCGTTTGGAAAAGTTTGATGGAGAAAAACCCATCAAACTTACCGTTCCGCTTCATTCCGAGCTAAAGAAAGGAACATTGAATCGAATCATCAAAGATGCTGGTTTGAGTTTGGAAGAGTTTGAAAAATTGAGTTAGAGTTATAAGATTAGAATAGAACTAAGGGTAAAGCGAATTTCTAGTTAGTCCGGAAAAAAAATAGTTAGAATATCGATCGATAGGGTCTTTTCCCTTTTTCAGGATTGGCTTCTTCAACGCTTGTAAGGCTACTTCTGAGGGTTTCGTAATTATAATTTCCTCGTTTGATTCCTTCCAGGGCATCATCTAGGGCTTGTAAAAGAAGAATGAGTTCCGCTTTTTGTTCTGGACTTAAATCATCTTCGGGAATTTTATTAGCAAGGGATTTTGCTGTCCTTAAGGCGTTTAGAGTGGTTCCCACTTGCGCTTCAAAAGCAGCTCTAACTCGACTGGCCATAAGCCTTTTCTTTTTTATTCTCCTTTAATTACTTTTCTATTTTATAGTCTGGAGCCTAAAAAAGTTAACTTTATATACTTTGAAGCCCAAAAAAGGCGTATGTCTAAAGTCATTCTGGGCTCGGATCATGCCGGCTTTCAGATGAAGGAAGCCATCAAGAAGTACTTAGATAAACTGAGCATGAAGTACGAAGACCTCGCTACAACCTATGTGGATGGGGATGATTATCCGCAGACGGCTCAAAAGGTCGCTTTGAGGGTTGTCAAGGACAAGGCGCAGGGCATCTTGATCTGCGGTACAGGGACAGGGATGGCCATCGCCGCGAATAAGGTAAAGGGCATTCGAGCAGCGGCATGCGAAGATGAAAAGTCCTGTCGGTTGGCTAGGAATGACAACGACGCTAACATCTTATGCTTGGGCGCAAGGATCATTGATGAGAAGGTTGCGGAGAAGTGCGTAAAGAGCTTTTTGAGCAGTGATTTCTTGGGTGGTAGGCATCAACGTAGGGTAGACCAGATCAAGGCCATGGAATAATGCTTCGTTTTTAGGCGGTTTTAAGCCCATTTCAGCTCATTTTAAGCTAGAACTGGTTTAGGCCGAAATCTTTATAAAAAGTAACCACTACCGAGTGACTATGATAGACGATATTTTAGATCACCGGGGAAAAGCAGCCTCGATTGTAGGTGCCTTGCCATTAGCATATGAAGCGTTATGGGCTAGGGTGACAGATCTTTCAACCTTGGGTTTA
>CAYOJS010000135.1:0-4247 GCA_964404345.1 uncultured Methanosarcinales archaeon | reverse complement strand
TCTGTATCGAATTTGGCCTGAACTTCCTTATTTTTCTTTGCATGGTACATCCTGAGGAGGTCAAACGCCTTGATGAGGAAGCTTCCACTTCCACAGGCAGGGTCCAGTATCTTGATCGTATCAGCCTCTTTAGGATGTTCTTTGAGCCATTCTCCGATGGTGTTCCAGACGATGTACTTGACGATATACGTAGGAGTATAGTAGATTCCTTGTTCTTTCCTATGGTCTTTTCTTTCTTCTACTTTGGCCCTTTTCTCTGTCTTTTTCAATACATGGCTCAAGTATTGCTCATAAATATTTCCCAACACATCAGCGTCGATGATGCTAAAGTCGTAATAAACCGTATTGTCTGAGGTGTGGTAGAGGCCAGTGATGAACTCTTCCAATACTTCATCGTCAATTTCCAGGTCTTCGCAGATGTGTGGTAAAAACAGCTTGCTGTTGTAGCTATCGTCAAACTTCCGGAACAGCTCGGCCAGTTTCTTGTCAATCCGCCGGTTCCTGTTTTCACGGACAAGCGGAAGCAAAGAAAATGCTTCCAGCTCCCTGTCTTCGCAGGTGCGGATGAAGATGAGCCGGTCAATGATTCGCTGGACAGCCTCGTCAAGCTCCTCTTCCGAGAGGTTTTTGGTCGGGTTGTTTTTCATGACGTTCTTGGTAAGAAGTTGTCGGTAGCAGGTTAGGTCGTTCAGGAGCTGCTTGTCGACGGGAATTTTCTTGAACTTCTTTCCCCATTTCAGGGCTTCCTGGTCTAAGATCCCTTTTTCAAAGCTTTCCCTAGAAAGCAGCCATAACTGATCAAAGTTAGCCAAATACTGGTCGTATTTAAGCGTGAAGTAGTGGCTGGCCAAGGGATTAAGCTCCTTGACTTCCGCATTGAACACCTTAGTAGCCTCGAAATCCGACAGCACAGCCCAGACGACATTCTTGTGCCAGGCGTAGTTGATGGCCTGCTCGGTCCACTTGGGGAGGTCTAAGTCTTCACTGAGGGCTTTGCATTCAAGGAAGAACTTGGGGATATCTTCGATTCTAAAGCCGTAGTCCACGCGTTTTCGGCTTATTTTTTCTTCCGCAGTCACTTCTTCGGAGTCTTCCACTTTCCAGCCCAAGGTCCTGAAGAGGGGAAGGATGAAGTCTTTCTTGGTCATCTCCTCATTATAGGAGCCGATCCGGCCTTCTTGCAAAATGCGCTCATATTTCTGCACCAGCGCCTTTATCTCCTCCTTTGCCTTCTCTTTATCCACCATTAGATAAGGGGGGTAGAAGTCCATTAAAAAAGCTTGTGACATGTTGTCCAGTAAAAAAGGGCAAGTGCGAAGATATTCCGATTAGTCCGGAAGAATCCCATTCGACCATCATAAGGTGTCAAGAACTGCCAATAAAAATGCAGATAGCAGTTCTTGAGCACGTCAGAATTATACCCTAATTGAATGCTTTAGAAGGGTAGAATTCAGAACGCTTAAATAATACCTCTCTATGTCTAGAAACATGCCCTGCGATATGTGTGGGAATGCTAAGATTGAAGCGGTCTGTTCGATTGAAGGCTCTGAACTAACCGTCTGCGGTCCTTGTTCCAAGTATGGCCAGCTGATCCGTCGAATAGGATTCGAAGTCCGCCGTCCGGTAAAAGCAGGTTTCCAAGCAAAACCGCAGAAAGTGGAAGAAATTGTATCCAACTTCGCTTCATTGATCAAGGACAAACGAGAGTCGTTGAAGATGACGCAAGAAGACTTCGCGAAAAAGATCCAAGAAAAAGTAGGTGTGCTGCACAAGTGGGAAACAGGTCACCTGAAGCCGGATTTTCAGACCGCTAAAAAATTAGAGCATGTATTAGGAGTCAAACTCATCACCAATGCATCCGATGAAGAGGAGAAGGTTGAACGGAAAGCAGGGGTTGGTTTGACCATTGGTGACATTCTAAAGGTTTCTTAGCGATTAGGCTTATAAATTCAATTCAAATCCATGGACTATGAAAATCGTTGTTTTCTCAGATCGGGATGGGACCCTCACGAAAGACGAGGATTACTTTCTCGGGTCAGATCCGAATTGGAAAGGCCAGGTTTCTTTTTTAGATGGGGTAGTGGAAGGCATCCGGTTGATAAATGGCATTCCAGGTTCAAGTTTTTTCGAGCTGACCAATCAGTCCGGAGTGGCTCTGCAAGGCCCTCCATTTGACAACCTCACCGAAGAGAGAATGCATGAAGTCAATCGCTTTATTATAGAACAACTTGAAAGACAAGGGACAAGGGTCGATGGCTATTTCGCCTGTCCATTCGTGGATTCCACATATGCAAAAAAAGCAAGAGAAAAGGGCCGAAGGGTAAATCCAGCCTATATTCAAGACGATCACCCAGATTTAAAGCCCAATACAGGTATGATTGAAAAAGCTTTATTATCATTAGAAATGGCAAGAGAGGATTGCCGATTATACATGGTGGGCGATCGAGCATCCGACATCGAAATGATCTTAAGAGCAAACGGATTCAGAATATTGATAGAAAGTTTCAAGACGAGGCAGTTAGGGGATATAGAAAGAGTCAGAGGAAGGCCAAACACGTACATCGCACCTGACTTCTTGGCAGCCGCGCAATTCATAGAAAAAGATTCAAGGATTTACGTAGGATAAAACGAAAACCTAGGCCTTCTTGATCAAGTAATATCGGCAATGGCCAATGGTTTCATTGAAAAAGACACGATTGTGGGTCATCGAATCTAGGAATTCAACGCGATCTTTTCGACATTTTTCGTTATCATCATAGCAGAGCAAGTCGCACTCGTTGAGATAGGCATATTTCACCCCACTTCTTCGGAAATATTTACCATAGGCTTCATCAAAGGGAGCTCTATACATAAGGAGGACCTTGTGGTCGGTATACGCTGCAAGAGCAGGGTGAGTCGTTAAAACATGCGTAGGTTCGGAAAGAAGAGAATAATAGGAGTCTAATCGTTGATGTTTTGTTTCGTTATAAACCCCGAAATTGGTGAGGGGCACACTAAGCGTTTGGCGCAAGAAAAGCAAGCCCAATACCAATGACACAAGAAGGAACTGGGTGGTGATCCATCGTTTTCGGGAAAAAAGAAATTCAAGTCCTTGAGCGGTAAGAATGGCAAGGTAAGGGAGGAAGATGAGGAGGTAGCGAGGATCTCGACTGGATTGGGAAGTGAAGTAGAAGAAGAAGAAAAGACAGGGTAAGAGCAATAAAAAGAAAGCAGAGTATCGCCTCTTCTTTAAGTGATCGTAAAGGCCGAACAGAGCAAAGGGAAAAAGGTAGACTTCCATGAATAAGTGTAAGAGATAGAAGGAAGAAACATTCACATAATTAGTGGGGGCTGTTTCAAAGACGTGCAATGCCATGGCAAAGGGTTGAAAAGTCTCCCCGTAAAAGAGCCGATTGGATAAGAAATAAATCAGCGTGAGAGGGATGAATCCTAAGAGCAAGAGTCCTAATTTTTTGAGGAAGTGCGAAAAAGATTCTCGGTGTTGGATCCAGGCAAAGAAAAGGTACAGGCAAACCGCGATCAGGATAAATCCTTGAGGAAAGCGGGTGAGAAAGGACATGGAGAGAAAAAGGCCTGCCAAGAAAGTCCGGTCTTCAAGCAGGAAAAAGAGCCCTAAGAGGGCAAAGAAAAGGCTTGGAATGTCAGACATGACCTGCGTGCCTAAGAAAAGGAAACTAGTGCTCGTCACCATGATAAAGGTGGCAATCAATCCAACATACCAATTCGTGAGTTGTTTTCCAAGGCGATAGACAAAGTACAAGCTTCCAAGTGAAAAGAGAAAGGTCAGTGCTTTTCCAGTCAAAAGGATGGGCAAGCCAATCTTCCAAAAGATACCAAGAAGAAGAGGCAAGAAGGGAGGTCGTATGCTCTCCCACAACCCGATTTCTCCGTGAGAATAAAGGTATTTGGCCATGCCCATGTAAACGCCTGAATCCCAAAACACGTAATGGTAATGAAGGAAGAGATAACTTTGGATGGATAGGAAAAAAAGAAGAATGCCTAAGAGAAGCTGATGACGGGTTTGCATGGTTAAGTCCTAGAATGCGTTTTGTTGATGGAACTTTGAAGGGCGTCTTTCTCCATGAAGCCTGAATGAGGGACCTCATTGATGATAACAAAAGGGGCTTGGTTGACCTTGTACTTACGCTTGATAATATCCAAGGCATTGCTCTTCAAATTAATGTCAAAGCTATACACGTACAGGTTAGGGTAGACTTTGCGTAAGTAGGACAGGATAAATCCTTGCT
>CAYOJS010000134.1:0-4266 GCA_964404345.1 uncultured Methanosarcinales archaeon | reverse complement strand
ACTTGGTAAGGTCATTGAGGGATATATTCCCGGCCCAAAAGATAATGTCAGCATCATCAGCACCCAGCCTCCCCTACCTCCTGCAGAACCTATCACCCCCGACCAGAGCGAAAAACTCTACTTTTATACGTACAAATCGATTACGGGCTTAAGCCCAGTGCAAGAAACCTTTTACCTACGCAGAGAAACCCTTTACGCTGCCTTGTTCTCCCAAGACATTAACACGTACTTGTGCAACATGAAAAAAGCAAAAGAGCGATTCAATGTCATCCTTGATTTAGCCATCCTTTGGGTGCAAAACGTGAGCCTGGAACCTGGAACTGGAAGCTGCAGCGCCCTGCTCAATAATCCAGATCCTGCCTCACCTGGCATTTACCAGCATCTCACTACCATCAAAGACGAACTTGAGGACATTCAACTTGAACCCACTAGCGGTGACGCAGACACTACTCATGCACAAACCATCCTAAAAGAAGCCCAGGCCATCGAACTACTTAACGAAGACCTGGCCAGAGCCAGCTGCCCACAACTCTATTGAGATGAAAAAATGCTGAAAAAAGCACAAATCGAAATCGGAGAAACCATTGTCGTCATCTTTATACTCATGATCCTTATTGTATTCGGACTTGTCTTCTATTACCAATTCCAATCCAGCAGCTTTCAACAAACCAAGCAACGATTTGGCGGGTTAAAAACCATTGAACTGGCACAGGTGGTGAGCAACATGCCTGAATTTCAATGCTCCAACCTCAAAATAGCTGAAGTCAGCTGCATCGATGAAGTCAAAGCCCAGCAATTTTCCAACTACCTTTCGCTCCCAGACAATAAAGCCTTTTTTTACTATCGAGAGATCCTCGGAACGAGCAAGATTGAAATCCAACTGGTCTACCCCGCAGACCTTAGTTCAGTTGAACCCCACCGAATCAAAGTTTACGATAACAGCAGAGGCCTCAAGAACGCTGAACCCACCTTCATCCCCATCAACCTATACAACCCCATCCAAAAAACCTACCGATTCGCCCTCCTCATCGCCACGAGGTACTACGCATGAAAAAATCACAAATTGAAATCATGGGACTCGTCATGATCGTACTCATCGTGACGGTTGTATTCTTATTCGCCATCACCCTGCGCGTCAAAAACAAACTTCACCCACCCCAAGCTGCATTCTCCAATGACCAACTCGCGACCAATTTTCTCTTAGCCCTGCTCAAAACCAGCCAGATCGAATGCAAAACCCCTATTGAGACCTTAGTCCGCGACTGCGCTGGAGAAAAAAAGATCCGGTGTGATGATGGCGGCGATGCCTGTTTTCACGTCGAGAAAACCCTCAGCGAGATCCTGCCTAATAGCCTCGGGGTCATGCAAACCCGATACAGCCTCCACATCCTAAAAATGCCTGAAAACCAAGACCTGTTCACTCCTTTTGAAGACAGTTGCGGCCCAAAAGACAACAAAGGCATGCAAGGCTACCAACCCATTAGCTTATACCCATTACAAGGAAGAGTCGATGTGACACTGGATATCTGTACATGAGTTATCCCTTACAACAACGGATTCTGACCCCCATACCTGGCACGGAACTGACCGCCTTCAAACTCCAAGGTGAAGATATCATTGTTGCATTTGGAGCCCCGCATTTTTATGACAGAGATTTCACGAACGATGTTCCTTCTGAAAGGCGTTGAACGAATATGAATGATTCCATCGGCTAAGAAATCTTCGATTTCGTACTCGCCGTACTTGCTATTGTCCAAGGGCATCTCTGAAATAAGAAAAGAAGTCAGGTTGAAATCTCGCAAGAACTCAAAGATGTAGAATAATTCAACCCGGGCATCATCGAACCGAGAAAGAACATACAATGCCGATAAAGAATCCAATACGAACAACTCACAATGCGCCTCCAATTTAAGCTTCTTCACCAAGTTCTTAACCACGTTCAACCAGCTCTTATTGTTCGCCAACTTTACATCGTGAATCTCCTTTCGAATGGTGCCCATATCCACCATCACTACACTCCCCACCTTAGAACTGTTTACGCTGTTAATGGCATCTTGAATCAACGCCAAGTCCTTTACAACTACCAGATTAATCCTTGAAACATCAAACCCCATATTCTTAGCATGCTCCAAAAAACTAGCGGAAGACTGCTCCAACATCACCGCCAACCCCACCTTATTACTGTACAAGGCTTCGCTGTACAAGACATTAAAGCAAATGGAGGTCTTCATCGTACCTGCTGTGCCACACACTAATACGACATGACCTTCTGGAACCCCCCCTTGTAAGGCATCTTGAAAGCCATCAATATACAAACTCACTCGCTTTGCTCCTTTCGACGGAACTACTAGCATTCATTCACCTCTTCCAACCCACTTCATCCACTTTCCCTGTTTTTGTATTCACCACCAAACTGTTCTCTGCCGAAAACCAACCACACCCCACGACCATCCCATCCAACTTAACCTCATGCAGCTTCTTCCCCACCACTTGACCTGACTCTCTTGTCAAAAGCTCCGTATACCCCCCTCCTTGATTTACTACACCCGAAAGACCCGGAACAAAATCCAATGAATAAGAACCTCGCCCATCTAAAACGTACACTTTGTGATCGTACGACCCCACAACCACCTCCAAGTACCCATCGTTGTTTACATCCGCTACCATCGGCGGAGAAGCAATCCAGAAATCAGCCTCAAAACTCCACAATTTATCCCCCTCTGCCGTCAACGCATACACATTGTTATCACACGAACCAAAAACAATCTCCAAGGAACCATCCCCATCCACATCTGCCAAGGCCGCCCTGGAAACCAACGAACCTTCTGTCTTAAAACTCCAATATAAGGTTCCTTTTAAAGATAAGACATATAAGGAGTAATCCATGGAACCGACTACGATAAACTTCGAACCTTTGTACAACTCCCCAATTACCGGTTGTGCCAAAACTTTATCCCCTGTCTTAAACCGCCACACGAGCTTCCCTTCTTCTGAAACCGCACAGACAGAACCATCATCCGTCCCAAAAACAAACATGACACCCCCCTCATCCAACACTGCCGGAGAACCTTCAATTCCAGATCCTGCGTTAAACCGCCATAACAAGCGCCCCTTACTATCCAATACGTACAAAAAACCATCCAATGCCCCAAACACAAGCACTTGCTTCCCATCCTTCAATAAGTCATGCGTTACGATGGTTCCTCGAATGGCACTTCCTGCTGAAAACTTCCACTTCAACCTTCCCGTATTATCCAGTACATATACCATTCCAGCTTCTGTACCAAAAATCACTTCCGCTTTTCCATCCCCATCCACATCTGCTACAGAAGGAGATGCGTGAATGCAATACATCGACTCTTGGTCAAAAAACAAGGATTCCTTTAAACTTACGCTCTCCCTTACGGCGAAAATCCATTTTACCACCGAAGAAGGATCCAAGCAGATGATACGACCATCGTACGTCCCAAATAAGACCTCCTCACGACCATCCCCATCCACGTCAAAGACGACGGGAGAAGACAATAAACTACTCTGAGAATCGTACCGCCACTTCAACAACAATTCAGACAACAACCCTTTCACCTCTTTACTTCTCCTCTGTGAATAGGGTTTAAAAAGGTTTTGCTCGAGAAAGGCCTCTTTTAAGCGCGTAGACAAAAGCTATAAGAACCTTGGTCTCCCACAAAAGCCTATGAGACCTTCCCGCCTGCGCATGGGGCAACACCTGCTTAATGACACGGCCCACTTCTTAATCAACCAAGTCCTTCCAGTCTCTAAAAAAGGACCTCCTCAACTCTCTCCATTTGAAACCAGTTGCCTCCTGCGCACCAAACCCATCAAAGCCAAAAACCTTCCCAACACCTTCACCCTCACCACTTGGAACATCCAAATGGGATACCAACAAAACCGACTCCGAGAAGACCTTCCCACTGTAAATGGAGACCTCATTCTACTTCAAGAAGTTCCCGTATTCACCCCAAAAAGCACCCCCCTCTTCTCCGCCCAAAAGGAGTACTACGCCTACACCCCTGACCTGTTCGCAACACAACCCGACCCTTTTTACCCCTTTGCCCACCGAGGCCAAATCACCATGAGTGACGTTGCCCCCCTCCGCATACAAAGCATCCCCCTCCCCCGCGTATCCCCTGCCACCCCTTACCATCCTGAAAAAATACACCCCACCCCCTCCACTCTTTACACTCAATTCAAAACCAAGAAAGGCACCTTGGGAAAGCGTTGCCTTTGAAACACTGAGAGTAGCTG
>CAYOJS010000133.1:0-4274 GCA_964404345.1 uncultured Methanosarcinales archaeon | reverse complement strand
CCCACTGTAACCTTGAGCCCCAACGTAATACACTTGCCCCTTTGCCCAACGATGACCCCCCAAACACTCCCCCGGTATGAAGCAATAACCCAACCCTTGCTGTTGCAAAGACCCTGCTGCTGCCGGAGCAAACATCATCTCTGGAGGAAAAAACCCCCGAGGAGAGCGGTGAAAACCGTTCTCTGAAACGGCTTTGCTTCTTCCGACTTCTTCAGCCACAAAACCTGCAAAATACGCCCCCCAATAATGCAATGGTAACCCTGGCAAAACAATCGGATTGTTATGATACGTTGAAACCACCAATTCCGGGCGGTTCGGATCCCAACCTGAGTAAGCATTTGCAAAATCCCAACGCATCCCTGCCGCAATATCCGGACAGCAACGCAGAATTGCGTCGAGTGTCATGCCCGACATAGAAAACGTAATGGGGGCTCTTTTCTCCAATGCGACGCGGTGGATAACTTCCCCTACAGGCCACATCCTCCTATCATCGGCTTGGTGTTCGTGTAAAACAATTCCAACTAACGTCAACGATACGCCCCCTAACCTCTTTTTGTTGACGAAGAATTCTTTCGAGCAATACTTCCTTATTAAGTTTTAGCTTATATTTATTATAGCCTGGAAAACCAATACCAACATCTTGAACTTTGGTTATAGAACTGTGTTCTGAAGTTCGTTTTCTACGAAAACAAACTTTATTCGAAACCAAACCTACAACACCCCGTGTTGAACTTTGGTTCCTACGGAACCAAAGTTTTAAAAACCTCCCCTAACCCTTTAAGCTTGTGGGGATGTAGTTTAACCTGGCTAGAATTGCCGGCTCCAGTGCTCTGGAGCGATGAGGCCTTACTCCTCAGAAAAACCAACGTTTTTCTGGGATGTAGCAGGCTTGCCTGCTACAGGTCGATGACTGGGAAACGTGGTATCACTCTTTGAGCGAGAGATACCGGCCGATCTGGGAAAAGGCCTATAACATTAGGTGCTTTCAGAAGTTCGAATCCCAGCATCCCCACTTTTCCCCATCCAAAAAACAATCCTTTATAAAGGGGATTTACCTCCTAAGAAGGTATCGAAGAGACTTAATCTATTTTAACTCAAGTTAAAATTGCTTTAAACTCTTTCGGAGCAAAAAACAGGTGAATGATGGTTGACTACAAATGCGTTAAGCATTGTCGGCATTGCAAGGATCGATTTGTGGTTCCTAAAGCGGAATCCAGCCGGTACTTGTGCAATCCGTGTCAAGCGTCATTCAAACTGGAGGTTAGAACATGAAAGGAAAAGTAAAGTTTTTTAATACGGGAAAAGGATTCGGATTTATAGCTGCTGATGATGGCAAAGAATACTTTGTCCACCAAACGGCCTTAAAGGAAGGCGTTGTTCTCAGAGAGAATGACGAAGTCACCTTTGACGTTGTTGAAGGAGACCGCGGCCCCAAGGCATCTAATGTCGTACTTGGATCTGGTGGGGCTTCAAGCGAAGAAGCTTCTGGTGAAGAAGCTTCTAGCGAAGAAACTTCAAGCGACGAACCAGCATCAGGTGACGAACAAACCTCAAGTGATGAATAATCCTACTAACAAAAATTTCGTGAGTTTAAAGCTTTACGCTTTAACACGAGGTTTTTGGAAGTCCCAAAAATTCATAAGAATTTTTGTTACTTTCTTTTTTTAATTTATTCTTTTTTTCAAAAGTTATATAAATAGCAACAGAATAAGATTCAAGATGGGATTTGAAGATTTCTTAGAAAAGGTAAAAAAACATTGGCTTGCCGTCTTGCTTATCATCCTTTTGCTCTTTGCACTAAAAGGTTTTCTCCCAGGAACTTCTTTTACAAACTTTTCTAGGGACAGCCTGTCTCAGGCATCCTACTCAAAAGCCTATGCTGGGGCTCCTGCCTATAATTTAGAGTTATCTGATCGATACAATCCCCCTTATCCAGGGGGTTCAGACATAGCTCCAGAAGAAACCAACCGAAAAATCGAGAAAAGTGCCAGCCTCAATACTGAGGTTGAACGAGGACAGTTTGACTCCACTCAAGATCGATTGCGACAAATTGTTACTGCGGCGCAAGGCTTTATTTTAAACCAGAATACAGGACGATACGGACAAGACCAGTCTAAAACTGGAACCTACTCGCTGCGCGTTCCTAGCAACACCTACGAAGGAGTTATTGCACAACTCCAAGCCCTTGGCGAAGTCCAATCCTTCACTGAAAACGCGGCTGACATCACTGGGCAATATTTGAATACCGAAACCCAACTTCTCGTTGAAAAACAACGCCTTGAGCGATATAAGGCCCTCTATACAGAATGGGGTGATTTAGAAAACAAACTCAAACTTGAAGACCGTGTTTTCAACCAAGAATTGCGCATCAGACAACTGGAAGAATCCCTCAAAGGAATGAACCAGCGTGTAGACTACTCCCGCATCAGCGTTACCTTACGTGAGAAAGAATCCGAATGGGCTCAAATCGGCTTTGTAGCCTTTGGTAGTCTTGCCAAGACCTTCGTCGACAGCCTTGAAACGCTACTCTACTTTATCAGCGCCATACTCCCCTGGGCCATTGTACTGCTCATTGTCTGGCTTATTGTGCGATGGATCCGAAACCGGTCTAACCCTAAAGTGAAACGCTAGATCCACAAAAAAGATTTTACTTTTTTGGATCAACAACTCGTCTTGTTGTGCTTTTTCGTGATCTAACCTTTTATATCCTTTAGGTCGAGTTGTTGATCTCTGAAGGCTTATACCCGATGAAATCAAACTCTTCTTTTTCCGTGCAGAAACAGGTGATTGTGCCCGTGTTCTCCATCTTGAACCGAACCTCTACGTAGCCTCCAGGGAAAGCCGGATCTGGATCTTGACTGAGCATGGTCACATTGATCGAACCTGTACTCTGACGACCTGCTTGCACTAGACTGAGCAATGCCAACGCGATGAATAGGTAAATTAATTTTTTCATGATGCTTTCACCGATTTCATGATTTGCCCGTCTTTTAAGTATTCCAAGCGATCACTGGCCTTCGCCACATTGGAGTCGTGCGTCACTAAAATAATGGTCTTTCCTTCTTTGTGCATTTTCCTTAGGAATTCCATAACAATCTTTCCTGTGTTGCTATCCAAGTTTCCAGTGGGTTCATCCGCGAGCACGACCTCTGGATCGTTGATTAAGGAGCGAGCAATGGCAACACGCTGTTGTTGACCGCCACTCATCTCGTTCGGGCGATGATTTATTCGATCGCCAAGGTCCACCTTCTCTAACAATTCCCTTGCTTTTTCCATTCTTTTTTCCCTGAGTACACCTTGGAAGATGGCGGGTAACATCACATTCTCTAAAGCGGTAAGGGTAGGAATGAGGTTGAACTGCTGGAAGATGAAACCAATCTTCTTTCCACGGATTTGGGCCAGTGCTGATTCGGAGAGGTGCGCGATGTTATGCCCGTCGAGGAAAATCTCTCCTTTGGAAGGTACATCTAAACAGCCGACCATATTGACACAGGTACTCTTTCCTGAACCGGAAGGGCCCATGATGGCCACAAATTCACCCTTGCGAATGTCAATGTCAATACCCCGAAGCGCTTGCACTTCTACTTCTCCCATCTTGTACACTTTCCACACATTTGTGAGCTTGATGATGGAAGGTTTCATGGCTTATCCTCCATCTTCTCGAGCATGTCTTGAATCAAACCGTCAAATCCTAGCATTTGCTTGTAATAATCTTCTAAGATATCCAAGCGTTTCTTCTCGTCTTCTGTGAGTTTTTTGTTCTTGTATTTGATTAAAATGTGGGGCATCTTCTCCTTTATGAGACGGATTTTGACTTCCTGCGCCTTCACCAACTGTTCCTTCAAAATCTTTCGGAAATCCTTTTCTGCATACACAAAGACTTTCTTCGTGCCGGGCTTATGCGTGCGCTTTAAATGGCCTAAGTTTTCTAGAAAACGAACCTTGTTGCTGATGGAAGCCAGACTGTAACCTGTTTTCTTTGCCACATCCTCTAAGGAAATGGCGTCTGGCTCTAGGTAGACGACCCCGAAAATCATAGATGACAATGGGTCTAAGCCAGATAGGCTTCCGATGGTCTGCACAAGCTCGATGAGTGACTGATCCAAATACCCCCCTCTTTTACAACTTTTACTACTTATTGAATTTCTGAAATTACTAGTATATAAAAGTATCTGTGAAAATGTGGGGGGATTGATCAGCTTGACTTTATCTTGAATCCGGGTACTGTCAAGTTAAGTGGCAAAGTTTAATTCTTCGAATTTTTTAGGAAAGGG
>CAYOJS010000132.1:0-4367 GCA_964404345.1 uncultured Methanosarcinales archaeon | reverse complement strand
GCTTTCCTTGTCTGACAATCTCAATAACTTGGGAATCGATCAGGATCAACTAATTGCCTTATCGATGCTGGTAGGTACGGATTACAATCCGGGTGGCATCAAGGGCATTGGCCCCAAGAATGCCTTGAAGCTAGTCAAGCAATACAAGCATGATTTCGAGTCTTTGTTCAAGGAAGCGAAGTGGGATGACTTTTTTCAAGCCTCGTGGAAGGAAGTCTTTGACACCTTCAAGAACATCCCGACCGAACGCCATTATAAATTGGAGTGGAAAAAGGTGAATGAAGACGCCGTCATGAAGGTCTTGGTGCAGGAGCATGGCTTTAGCAGAGAACGAGTCCTTTCATCTCTAGGAAAGCTCAAAGACAGCCCAGCCAAGCAGCAAAAGGGGTTGAGTGATTTTTTTGGAGGGTAAGGGATGGTTCCTTGGTATGTCTTGGGTTTGTTGGCAGCGTTTCTCATATCAATAGAGGTTCTTTTTGAGAAGAAAATCTTGTTTCGTCAGCACGTATCTTCTTTCCTGACGATGTTATATGCTCTGTTAGTGGCCTTAGTTTTGCCGTTTATAAACCAGGTTAATTTTGATCTTTCGTTGCTCACGTATGGTGTGATTGCGTTGGATGCTCTTTTTGGGGTGTTGGCGTTGGTTTTGTTGTATAAAGCATTGCGTCACCTGGAGGTTTCAAATTCGATTCCGATGGAGAACTTGAGTGTTTTAGTAGTCGTTTTGTTGGGTGTTTTTGTGTTGGGGGAGAAATTAAGCGGGTTAAACCTAGTAGGGATTATCGGTTTGCTGATTGGTGGGTTTTTGCTGTGTTTTGAGCGTAAGGATATATGGGGGGCGTTTCATCCAAAGAACCGAAAAATATTGATGCTGGTTCTTTTGGGCAATATCTCTTTAGGGATTTCGATCGTTTTCGATAAGGTATTGATGAGTTCGAATGAGTTGGGCATTCCGCTAACGAAGATGGATCCTTTTTCAGCTTTGTTCCTGGGTCGTCTGTTCATGTTCTTGGGTTTACTTGCGTTGACTTTTTTGGTGTATGGTGGGTTTAAGGACATCAAGGGCATTTGGAAAAGCAGCTGGGCTTTTCTCGTATTCGCTGCAGCGTTTAATAATCTGGGGGGGTTCTTCTATTATTGGGCAGTTTCAGTGAATTACGTGGCTCTAGTAGAACCAATCGTGGCGATGTACACGTTCTTTGATGTGGTGTTAGGGGGTAATATCTTTCATGAGCATCATGTGGTAAAAAGGTTAGTTGCATGTGCCTTAATGCTCGTGGGCGCGTATTTAGTGGTGATATAAATGATGTGGTATACGTATGCATTGATCGGGGCTTTCTTGTTGGCATTGAGTGATGTACTGACAAAAAAATTGTTGTTTAAGGAGCATGCTTTGGAATTCCTGTCAACAAAGGGGTTTACAATGTTGATTATCTTGTTGGTATCCATTCCGCTCGTTCGCCAAGTTCCTTCATGGAATCTCCTGTTGCTTATTTATTTTGTTTCGCTTACGATCAGTGTCGCGTTGTGGTTGGAAGCAAAGGCCTTCCGCCACTTGGAGATTTCAGTTATGGAGCCTTTGTATAACTTGAGTCCAATATTCTTGGTATTGTTCGCTTTTCTTTTCTTGGGGGAGCGGCTTTCCATCGTTCAAGGAATAGGGGTGGTGTGTCTAGTCATCGGAGCGTATGTATTAGAATGGAGTCATTCATCAAAGAATGTGTTTGCTCCACTCAAGGCCATGGCTTCTTCTTCTCCGACAAGGTATCTTTTGATCGCTTTGGTGTTGCTCAGTGCCGTTTCGACCTTTGAGCGTTACTTAGTGACGCATCTCTTGGATGCTTTTACATACACATACTTCGCATGGTTGTTCATCTGCATCAATTTAATCGTCTTGGACTGGTACTTCTTCCGTTTAAAACAGGTAAAGCAAGACCTAAAAAAATACGGCTTTTGGACGTTCGTGGTGGCCTTGCTGCATTTTGTTTCAATTTTAATGCACATGTATGCGGTAACAATTGCAGCCGTAAGCCTAGTCTTACCGGTCCGCCGTCTCTCCACGCTATTCGCAACCTTCTTGGGTGGTCGTATTTTTCATGAAAAGGGTCTTTCCAGCCGCATCCTGGCCTGTGTCATCTTGCTGATTGGGGCGATCTTAATCATTGTATAAAACCACAATATTTATAAGTATGTATCAATTAGTTACAAGTTGATAACTATGAAACAGGTCTTAAAATCGGTTCACAGCCCAACGTTGGACACGGTTCAGATGGTGGAAGACACGATTCGGGAGGCAAAGGAAGTGATTAGTATGGCTGAGCTGAAACGTCGCCTCCCCAGAAAAATAAATCACAATACCTTAAAAGTAATTTTGACCTATCTGCAGAAAAGTGGGAAAATAGAGTTCGCCCCGGATGGTATGGTGTGGATCTTCATGCCAAAGGAAGATCTTGCTGCAATTCTTCATAAAGGTAGAACATGGAGTTAAAGGATAAGCAGAAAACCGTGAAAGTTGTTGGAGCTGCAGAGGAGGCTCTTAACAAGCTGGAAGAGCAGATTCATTCTTTTGAAGCCATGGGAAAAACGCCAGCAAAAGTGGACGTACAGCTATTGAAAGCGTTCACCGAGCATTAGATCGTCTTAAAACAGATCCGTTTGCAGGAGATAGGCTACCTCGTCGCCTTTGGCCTAAGGAGTATAAAAACCTGCTAAATTTATTCAGGATGGAATTGTCTCAATTCTGGAGGCTTCTCTATTATATAGCAGGAGATGAAGTGAAAGTGGTCAGTGTAGTATTCGAAATCTGCGATCATGAGCATTATGATAAGATTTTTGGGTATAGAAAGAAATAGTTCATCCGTTAATCTCAACAAACTTTCCATCTTTGACTTTTTTCATAACCTGTTCTTTCTTGGTAATCCGTCCATTGGAATCAAAAGTAATTGAGGTAGTAACGCCTGGATAGTCTTTTAAGTCATGTAAGTATTGGCTGATCTCTTCAGACGTTCTTTTTCCAGCATTCATCGCTTCGGCAAGGAGCATGGTGGCGTCATAGGCGTGTGCGGCGCTGGGATGCGCTTCATGGCCATATTTTTCTTGGTATCGTTTTCGAAAGGTTTCTTCTTTTTTTGTTTTTGCCGGGTACGGGTAAAGAGTGCCTTCGATTTCAGGGTAAGCAGCAAGAAGGTCTGGGTTCTCTGTATCGATCGTAGAATAAATCGGTTTGCTCAATCCTAAGACATGAGCTTGTTTGCTGAATTCGCCTTGGCTGGGGTAGAAAGGGAAAGCCGCATAGATAGCGTCGATAGGCAATTCTCTCATTTGAGTAATAAGCGTGCGGAAGTCTTTTTCGTCGGGATTGACTGAGTATTCTTTTACAATAATAAGTCCTTCTTTCTTAGCTTCTTCCACGAAATGATCACGCATGCTTTGGCTCCAATCATTGAGTCCATAGACAACAGCAAGGCGAGTATGCTTTTTGCTTTTCATATATTGGATTTCAGGATGGATTTCTTGTTCTTCAGTAGGCCAGAGAACGAAAAGATAAGAAGATGGAGTTGGGACAACACCTGCTGAGGGTGAGAGGAGCACAACCTTGTGTTCTTTGGCATAGGGTCCTGCGACTTGACTGAACCATGTGGGACCTACAATGGCTGGCACTTTCTCTACGTCCACCAATTTAAGGATGGCATTGAGGGTGCCTTGGAAATCAGTCTGCCCGTCTTCAACCAAGAGTTCAAGAGGTTTTCCGCCAATTCCACCGGCGGCATTGATGTCTTCAATAGCAAGCAGCGCTCCATTCCTCTCGCCTTCTCCCCAGAATGCTCCAGGCCCTGTGAGGTGAAGAACCCCGCCGATCTGGAGGGTGGCTGTTTTTTGAGTGCATCCGATGGCGAGTAAGAATATAAGAAAAAAATAGAATGGTTTCATAAAGTTCAGGGAAAAAGTTTAGCTTTATAAATATGGTTTATATTTACATCGAAATGAAAGAAGGCATTAAGCACATCGAGTTTTGGGTGAGTGACTTGAAAAGGTCAGATCGGTTTTATTCCGAATTTTTTAATATCTTGGGTTGGAAAAAAGTAGGTGATTCATCTTTTAAGTTAGGGAGTACAAAGCTCTATTTTAAGCAGTCGGATAAAAGCAGGATAGATACGTTAGGTGTGCGCCATATCTGTTTTTGGGCAAAGAGCAGGGTTGTAGTCGATAAGGTGGCAGAGCTTGTAAAAGCTCAAGGTGTGAAAAAGATTCGGGGTTCGGTGGAAATGAAAGGAAAAGAATACTCGTCAGGTTATTATACTGTGGATTTTTGCGATCCGGATGGGTGCATCGTAGAGGTAGCACACACTCCAGATTAGCTTTCTTCT
>CAYOJS010000131.1:0-4378 GCA_964404345.1 uncultured Methanosarcinales archaeon | reverse complement strand
ATCGAGGTTTATATGAAACGCCAAAAACTCTCCCACGTTTTTTATTTTACTTACGTTGACGAAATTCGAGCGAAGTGGAAGATTCCGCTTCGTAAAAAAATGATTTAAAGAGAACTTGGGTGTACCTACTTGGGTCCCGTATCCGGCCTTTGGCTTTTTACCTGTTCGAACTTTCTTGAACAGATGCTTGTTTTCTATTGGAACGACCAAACCCAGCTCCCAACCAATCTCCTCTTGAGATTCAGGATTATAACCTCTTCTCGCTAAAACCATCTGCATGCAGGTTGGAACACAACAATACGACTGCTGTGTTAATGGTTCATATGGCGGCTGAATTGAAATACTCATTAATACGCCTTCACCTGCACTACATTTCGAATGGCTCGGATCTGATCCGCAAGGCCCTCGGCAAGCGCGTTGTCTTTCAAATCCGGCACCAAGACAATCAAGACTTGCTCCTTAGCGGGCTTTGTATACACGTTTTTCAGATTGATGTGCTGCTTAGAAAAAATGTTTAAGATGTCGGCCAAAACTCCGACGCGGTCTGTCACCCAGACTCGAAACTCCAACATTCCGATGATGGCCTTTCCAGGCTGATGATCCTCTAATCTATGCTTCAACTTAAGCCCCAATGTTAAGCGGATCTTGGATTTGGCCTCGTTTGTTTTTACAAATTGCAACCAATGCTGCGAGGGATGCGCGTCCTTCCGCGTCATGATCTCGACCACATCCCCGCTTTTCAATTCAAAATTTAAGGGCACTACTTTATCATTTACTTTTGCCTGGGCACAGTGGGTGCCAATGTCTGTATGCACGGCAAAGGCAAAATCCAAAGGTGTGGCATGCTCTGGAAGGATGATGGAATCTCCTTTAGGCGTAAAGACAAAGATTTCATCCTTGAAAATGTCCACCTTTAGGCTTTCGATGAGCTCCTTGGCATCTGGCGAAGAACGCTTCCATTCCAAGATCTGCTTGGTCCACGCCAAGTGACGCTCGAACTGCTTATCCCGCTCAATCCCCTTATACGTCCAGTGCGCCGCAATACCAAACTCGGCATGCGCATGCATCTCCCATGTACGGATCTGCACCTCAACATACCTCCCAAAAGGAGCCATAATGGTTGTATGGAGAGACTGATAACCATTGGACTTTGGAACGGCCATGTAATCCTTGAATCGCTTTGGGACTGGCTTAAACAGGTGATGAATCAACCCTAACGATTTATAGCAGTCATCTTTCGTATCCACAATGATCCGGATGGCATTCAGATCGTAAATCTCGTTGAACTCTTTTCCTTTCTTCTTCATCTTCTTATACACATTGTAAAAACTCTTCACCCGCCCGGAAACCTGCGCATGCACCTCTACTTTTTCCAACTGCACTCGAATCTCATCCATAAAACGCCCTAGCTCTTCCTCTCGCTCTTTTTTTGACCGATACAGGTGCTGTTCGAATTCAGCATAAACAGCGGGCTCCAAGTACTTTAATGCGAGATCTTCCAACTCCGACTTGATCACATACATCCCCAACTTTTGAGCGATGGGGGCATAGACTTCGACTGATTCCTTCGCAATCCTCAATTGGCGATCCTTGGACAAAGCGTCTAATGTGCGCATGTTGTGCAGGCGATCTGCGAGCTTGATTAGAATCACCCGGATGTCCTTCGCCATAGCGATCAATATTTTTCTCACATTTTCCGCTGCGACAATTTCCTTGTCCAAGTGAATTTTTTTTATTTTTGTAACTCCCTGCACCAGGTTTAGCACTTCCTCCCCAAATTCCTTCTTTAACGTTGCTTCCTTTATTTTTGTATCTTCTAATGTGTCATGCAATAACGCAGCGGCAATTGTACTTGAATCTGCTTTTAAGTCTGCCAAGATTTGAGCAACGGCCATGCAATGGACCATATAAGGCTCGCCCGATGCTCTTTTTTGCCCTCCATGCGCCTTTTCAGCGAACACCAATGCCTTTTTGATCAACTCCACGTTGGCATGTGGATTGTACTGCTGAACCTGTGTTAGAAGCTCCATTTGAAAAAGAAGAGTAAAATAAGATAAAAAGGTTGTGAAAGTCTACTTCTTTGCAACCTTTTCTTCCCTTAAGATCAGTTTAGCAATGAGAAACACGACATACGCTAAGATCAGGAAGTTGATCAGGTTTCCTAGGAAAGAGCCCCAGCGAATGACAATGGGACCTAAGGAAAAAGTGGCTTCCTGCCAGCCCCACCTGGAATGAATGGGGTAATAATGGGCATCACCACATCCTTAACCAAGGATTGGACCAAGGTTGTTGCGGCTCCGCCGATAATGAAACCAATGGCCAGCCCCAAGACTTTATACTCTGTCAAGAACCGCCTATCATAGGCATACTGCTATGTCCATCTGCGGTTCTTGATCGCGATCAGAATTCCGCCCAATTGATTGTCCGAGGTGGAGGAATTCTGACGTTTCACAAACTCTTTGAATTCTCTTATATATACCATGTAAACACCTCCTTTTTAGGGTAAAAACCTCTTTAAATGGCTTTCTTATATATAGTAACCACTCTTTAGGGGTTAAATAAGGCAAAGGTTTAAAAATACCTTTCTGTTTACCCCCCTATGAAAACCCATTGGACCAAACAAATTGCCTTTGTCTTGATCGCTACACTGCTCGTCTTTGTCGCTGCCTGGAGCCTAGCTGCACAGCCCATCACCTATACCTACGATGGGAGACAATACGCTGTCGGCGTGGCTACGAATATGCCTGACCAAACTGCTCAAGCTTATCGCGTCATACCTGGCACTGATTATAAGAACTACCGCATGGGCGACCGAAACACCGCCTATACGTATACTGGCGTTGATGTGGCACCTCAAAAGACTCAAGTTGTGCAACACGTTGCTGTCCCTCAAACTACCTATGTACAAAAAACAGAGCCTGTGGTCCAAGGCAAGATACAATCCAATGAACCTGTTGTTCTAGAAGCTGGACAAACCTATGGATATGATGCTAACGAATATCAACCCATCTTTAGCAGTGTCCAAGTTGAAGCAAGACCTGTTATTGATACAGCCCCTCAAGTTCAAGACTTAAGCCTTTCTTCTGTTCAAGTCCAAGGACAAGACCTTGTTGATAATCAAGACGAACACTACGAAGACACTCAAGAACTCAACTACGAACAAGACGTCAACCACTACCACGAGATCAACCGATACTACACGCACAAGTACCTCCATAACCTAAAGCAAGTTCACAACAACTACTACACCGATGAAAATGTTGAACAAGTCTACCACGACCCTATCTATGAAACCGACATGCAAGAGCCCATCATCAATGAACCCCAACGGGATGAGAGCGTAGACTATGAAGTCATTGGACAACGAACTTACACTGTACCTGTGACCACGGTCCAATACCGACCTGTTGTCAGCACGATTGCCACGCCAGGCATGCCCCAAGTAACTCCTCTTTCCTATCCCTCTTACGGATACGGAAACTATGGCAACAGATATAGCGATAGTGGCGGATATGGAGCTGTCTATCCTTCCCCCGCTTACCCCAGTGCCTGGTACGGAAACTGGCGATACGCGAGCAACTGGAACTAATAATTTTCTATTTATTTCTTTTATTTCAACAAAGCCAACCCTTCTTTATATTCCTCTATCGTTTCACTGGACTTAATGCCTGCCTTTGCCGCTTCCTCCATCATTTCCGAGACTGTTATGCCTACCGACCCTGCGGCTTTATCTAAAGAGCATTTACCATCTCTGTAAAGTTGTAAAAATTTTTTAATCAGATACGCCCGTCTACCTAAAACAATCAGATCCTTTAATGCTTTAGTCTTATCTACTCTTTCTTCTTCTGCAGTCTGTTCTACCATGCGAACTATCTCGCCTTCCAGACGAGCTCCTAAAAACCTTGCTTGTGCCATTTCAAATCCTCCAGGCCTTTCTCGATTAAAAAACTTTCGAACCATCCCTCTTCTTTCAATGTTTTTAAGGCATTTTCTGCCTTTTCCCAGCTTATTTTCTTCTTTTTAAATAAAGACACCGTTATTTCTATGCTTCCAATGAGTGGAAGACCATTGATAACTGCCGCCTTTCTCCCCTGACGGTTATCCGTTGCTATCACGCTCCCTTTATCTTTAATCCCCACAGCAACGGTTGAAGCCTCTCCTTTATCCATATTAAAGTCTTGTTCTAGTTTTTCTGTAAGTTTCTTATCTGAGGTTATTTGTTTCAACTTGTTCTCTTTCTCTAACTTATCCACCAGTAATGCATCTTGAAACATCTTACTCTTTCCTTCTATGACCTCATCGTAAACGTACTTTGTGATGGTGATATTATAGAGAGGTTTGAATAACCTCCTTCTTTCGTAAGCTATAAATAGTAGTT
>CAYOJS010000130.1:2770-4420 GCA_964404345.1 uncultured Methanosarcinales archaeon | reverse complement strand
TGAGGCAGCTAGAAAGGTCTGGATAAAATCAAAGAAGGACGAGGGAAAGGTCGATTTGAAAGGTGGCAAATTGAATCCAAAAACAGGGAAGTACGAGTTGATTTTTGATGAAAAAGACTTCAAGATAGTAAACGAATCCGCTGTAGTTTGTCCAGTTCTTGCGATTAAAGTAGAAAAAGTAAAAGAGTGAGTCTTTTATCAGGGTTTTAGATTATTATTGGGGAAGGTAGGTAGTTTAGGCGAGATCTGCGATGATCTCAGCAACGTCTTTCTTTGCAAGGGCGGGAAGCCATCGGAAGAAGATTTTGTAGGCCCAGGGAAGGGTACCAATGCCAAGGGCGGATGTCGGATCGATAAAATGAGCCACAGCTACAGCAATGAGGACAGAAGCGGCAAGAAGTGCTTGGGTACGGATATTGCCTCCAAGGCGTTCAACAGCACCGTGGGTTTGGTGAAGTCTCCATTCTCGAGCAAGGGTTCGGTTCATCCCTGTGAGTTGTTCGATTTCTTTTTCAGCAGCGAACCCTTTACCGATAAGGAGCCGAATGTCTTTTTCGATCATTCGTAAGGTGGCTTGTTCGGTTTCAGTCATACGGTTGATTTCTTCAAGAATGGCAAAGCAACCTTCAGTGGTGTGGATATCATTATGATTAAATAGTTCTTCTTGATTTCTCAGTATTGCTCTCATTTTTTCAAATTCATCTAGAAAGATATTTCGGCAGATGAAGAGTAGAGTCTCTACTTCTATAGGAAGTTGGGGGGTTTCCTCGCTCAACCGGGTAAGAGTATCTAGAAGAACGTTTTGAGAATAATTCACCAGGTTATTGTAGAGGGGGACCTGTTTCCGGGTGATGATATTTTGAAGTTCAGTGACACTTTTATAAAGATTTTTAAGATCTGGCTTTTTATAGTAGGTGTCTATTCTTTTTATGCAGGCAATTTTTTCATTTTCGTACCTTATTTTAAGTTGAGCGGCTTTTTTCATCCAGTCTTTGACGCGTTCAATTTGGGCCACTTTTTCAGTATAATCCATGCTGTTTTTTAGAAAGGGCGCTTTAAATAGCTTTCCTAAGGTAACGGTTTAGGGGGGGATAAACAACAAAGCACTAGCATTAGTGTGTTCTTTAGGCTTTTAACAATGAGTTATGTAGGGTATGAATAGATTTTGGTGATTATGTCTTTTTCGGAGCAAATTGCCGTGTTATAGCAATGAGCAGCTTGTAGAGCTGTTCGTTGCAGTGGTTTAATCGGAACTCCATTTCTTTGATCTCAGACGACATTTTACACCAAACGCGCTTGTCTGACAAGCGCGACAACCCGTAATTACCACAAAACCAACACTTACGACTATGTACATACATCGAACTTCCAAACAACATAGATGAGAAAAAATAAAAAAACCATTAAAAATGCTCCGTTTTTTAATCAATCACCATTATTTATAAACATGATGGGTGGATTGATTTGCATTCGTCTTTTTTCCTACACCCAAGGTTTATGTAGGTAATCAAAGCTAGAATAAGTATGAAGCAGGGTTTCATCGAGTTGCATGGCAAGATTTGGGATGCAAAGGAGTACGAGCATCGCTTGGTGCTTCTTAAGAATTTTCTTTGGCACCGATTGGACGGCGAGTTGTTTTTAGAAGGTTTT
>CAYOJS010000130.1:285-2760 GCA_964404345.1 uncultured Methanosarcinales archaeon | reverse complement strand
TTTGAACTTTCAAAAGGCCATAATTCCCATGCATTAGGTCAAGACCTGGTCTTTTACAACGCGCCTTTAGATCTAGAACTTCGGGTCAAGATCAAGAAGCGTTCCAAGTGGGTGTGGGTGTAGATCTACTTCTTATAAATCCAAAAGAAAACACCTAAGCTCGTATAGAAAAGCCAGTGAATCATATAAGTATAGACAAATCCATAGTGAACCGTAAGAATGAGAGGTGGAAAGATAAATCCTGATAAAAAGGAAGAGACTACGTAAAGAAGTCCAAAGGATCTTCTTCCCATCTTTAGGAGGGGGGTATGGATAAGGGCAAAGAAGAGGGAGAATAAAATCATGATTTGGAATAAACTAAAGGAGTACTCGTTGAGGATTAAGACAAAAATGACTATAAGCGCTTGTTGGAACAGAATTTCAAATGATTTGGAGAACAGGTACCTATAGTCCATCTTTAAGAAGTATTGGCTAGGGTGTTCATGAATAAACCGAACAGGTTTTTTTAAGAATCGATGAGCGCAAAAATAGACCATGATCTCGATGATAAAAGAAAGGCCTAGTAAAACAAAAGGAGTTAAGGTAAAGTCTTGCAAGACTGGTAAGAGTAGACTTTTGAAGGGAATGACAAGTAAGAGGGTCGTGATCAAAAAATACAGAGCAGTGGCAAAGTAAAAGGAAGTATACGTAATGCCTTTTTTATTCAGGTAGAAAAAGAAGATGCCAAAGCCAATGAGCCAGAGGGCCGCCCATAAAGCGATTTCGAGGTAGAAGATCATGATCTTGGCTCTTATGCTAATTTCAGTTCCGGTATGTGTTGAAAGTCTTTCTTATTCCGTGTTTTTAAAGGAAGGTTTTGGGTGATGGCAGTGGCGGCGATGAAGATGTCTTTTATGGCGATGGTACGGTTCATGCTTTTGAGTTGGTAGAATATGTTAGCTGCTTGATAAATAACGCGCTCACCTACAATAAGTGTAAAGAACCAGTTTTTCATGGTTTGGATCTGATGTAGTTTTTCTTGGGCTTCCGGATTAGGGGAGACCCCTGTATAGAGTTCATAAAGGCTAATCACAGATAAGTATCCTTGTATGTGTCGTTTTCGAATACTCTTGATGAGTTCTTCCGCAGCAGGGTTTCCTCGTAAGTAGTCAATAAGGTAATCTGTATCAAGAAGGAACTTTATCATCGAGATCTCTCCAAGAAGCTCTAAATCTCTTAGCCTCTGCATCCGTCATATCTTTCCAGGCTCCGAATAGGTCTTCTCCGCCCATATCTCTAGGAGGCTGCATGTAAAGTGTATCTCCATCAATATAGAGAGTCATAACCTTATCTTTATCTAGCTTTAAGCGTTTTCTACATTCAAGAGGGATCGTGATTTGGCCTTCCTTGCTGATCTTAGCTTTGTAGGTTTTCATAAACAGGTATAAGCACTTGGAATATATAAAGGTTGGGTGTAGGAAGGACGACGACAAGAAACATCACTTTTTCTTCTTTTTAGCCGCCGATTTTTTCCCTCGGCGCTTCTCATTTTTTATTAGGCAAATACAATTTAATAAACTTTTTAATATATTATCTATAAATTGTATGAACATAAATAACTTCTTTTGAAAGAACAGCTCTCTTCTTTGGACTAAAGCAACCTGGAATAAGCCCACTACAATTGATATAATAATCGCTGCCCATGCAAGGAATTTTATGGCCTTCTGAAGTTCTAAATTTTCGATTTCTTCGTAACTTGCAATCCTAAAGTTATTATTTGTTGTAGTATAACTCATTGAGATACGCTTATAAAAATTTGGAAATTTAGCGTCATCGAGAGAAACCGCTATTCGCCAGTCACCTGCTGAGGAGAGCGAATAAGAACATTGATTTGGAAAAAGATGATTCATTAGTTGATCTGGCTGTGATTCGTAATAGACATTATATTTCCCATAATCTTGTTCAAGTTTATTTAATTCTATAATTATATCTCTATTTCCTTCAAATCGTGTTAAGTCTATGAATTGCGGTCTGCATAAAGGTATACGTTCTTTTTCAGGAGAAATTAAGTAAAGAGTTAAGTTATGATATCTGTTATCATTAGAGCATAGTCTCCCCCCGGGTCGAATCTCAAGTTTAGAAAGGAATAAAACATCACCTTGTCTAAAGAAGGGAGTGTTGGGGTATTGATAATAGCTGAGCAAATTGTGAGGCGGTTCAAAGGTTTTTAACTGATAGTGTATCATCGAAGTTGAATCGCAAGTATTCTCTGCCATTAAAAGGTTGGGAAAAAGAAGAAAAAGAAATAGTAATACGGTGATTAAGGTTTTCATCTCCAATTCACTTCCACATCATCCGTTCGTTCATAAGGGCGTATCGCACTTTCCTCGACGAGAATCGTATTCTTGGCCTGTAACATCAATAGCCCTGTCCAGGCAATCATCGCACCATTATCAATAAGATAGGGCCTCTCCGGAACATAAAAAATAGCTCCTC
>CAYOJS010000130.1:0-275 GCA_964404345.1 uncultured Methanosarcinales archaeon | reverse complement strand
TGCCACCTCGACAAGCATAGCAAAGACATATTCCTGTACAGAGAAACACAGATCCTCAACCTTCTCTTCCTTCTTCTGGATCTTGTGCAGTAGGTTGGTAAACATCCCTCCAAACGATACATCCATGCCTTTTACTGAGTAGGGCAGCTTAACCAGTTTCTTTCCAAGCAGCGCTTTCTGCTCAATGCCCGGTCCAGCCGGGAATCCAAGTCCTAGTTTGCGTCCAAAGCTGTCAATGAAATTTCCCACTCCCATGTCCAAGGTCTCGCTAAACA
>CAYOJS010000129.1:0-4477 GCA_964404345.1 uncultured Methanosarcinales archaeon | reverse complement strand
AAAGGAGGATTGGCACGATTCCATGAAGAAGTTAAAGAAAGGTCGTCGATAAGATGCGCTTCGTCTGTCTGGTTTTACTTATTTTTTTATGTAGTTGTTCTGAAATCGCACACCTAGAATTGGAGAGCACGTTTAGAGAGGCTTCCAGGCCTCAAATCCATCGACTCGGTTTACTATCAGATATTCACGGTCGTTTAGATCGATTAGACGGCTTTTTAGTGCAGTTCAAGGAATTAAAGGTACAAGCCATTCTGGTTTCTGGAGATTCTGTTTTGAACGAACAGCTCAGTTATGGCCAGTCATATCAAGTCGAGGACGAAACTGAATTGGCAACCGTCTTAGATCATCTAGAAGGAGCCCACGTGCCGGTGTTCGTGATCCCTGGTAATCACGAAGGGCGTAAGATATACAAAGAGGCTTTCAGGACGGAAAGGCCTCACGTAAAGGACCTAGTTCATTATCGCTTTGTGGACTTAAAAGGCGTTGATCTCGTCAGTTTGCCAGGCTATTATATAGACACAGATCAAACTCACCGATTCTTGCCAACAGATGGATTTTTCTTGTCTAAAGGAGAAATACAAAACCTCTCAGTTCTAATGGAAGCTAAAAAAGATGCTGATCCTGTCTTGGTAATCACCCATGGCCCGCCTTTGTCAACGCTGGAAAACGGCGTGGACATCGTTCCAGGAGTAGGTCACACAGGCAGTGAAGAGCTTCGAGAGGTTTTGCTAAAAAACCCAGTTTCATTTGTTGTATTCGGCCACATTCATGAGGCAGGTCCGCAGGCAGAGAACAGCACCGACCGGATTCCAGAGGGTATTTTCTCGAGTCAGTTGTGGATCAATGTAGGTGCCGTACAAGATAGCCATGCTGGAATTCTAGAAATAAAGGGCAATGAAGCGAGTTTCCGTTCTTTGTCTGAGTAGAACGGACGAAAGTTTTATATAGGCTAAAACAGGGGAAATGAAAAGAATGAAGAATCACGGTCAAAGTGCTCTCGAGTTCTTGATGCGAGGAAACCATAAGGTTTCTGAGCTCAGAAATTCGAGGGGTCAATCAGCACTCGAATTTCTTATGACTTATGGCTGGGCCATCCTCATCATCTTAATCGCCATTTCAGCCTTGGCTTATTTTGGAGTATTAAGTCCTAGTCGTCTGTTGCCAGCACGTTGTATATTCAGTCCTGAAGTCAGCTGTGAGGAATTTAAAATCACGGCACCCGCTACGATAGCGTTCAAGTTCAAAAACAACTTAGGATTTTCAGCGGATTTCTCAGCAATAAACGTCACTTCAAATGAGTTTGGTAATTGTATTGATGCAGGGCCGTATTCATTAGGAGCGGGTAAGATTCAAGAGGTAACCTGCGCTTTGAACCCTGGAGGCGTGCCCAGTGGGGAAAAAGTAAAGCTACAGCTATCCATGTCCTATAAAAAACTGGGAGGATCCTACGATACCCCTATTCAAGGAGAAATTTACGGAACATCAAGTTAGAGGTGAGCAACGTGTTTAACAGAAGAAAAGGTCAGACAGCATTAGAGTTTTTAATGCTCAGAAATCATCCGATTTCCAGCTCCAAAAACTCAAAGGGGCAAGCGGCCCTCAAATTCTTGATGCTCAGAAATCATCCGATTTCTGGCTCAAGGAAATCAGCCAGATTTCCTGAGCGTAAAAATATAAGTTTTTACTGCTCCAAAAACTCGAAAGGGCAAGCTGCACTCGAGTTTTTGATGACGTATGGTTGGGCCATTTTGATCATTTTTATCATGATCGGCGCCTTGGTTTACTTTGGCGTGTTCAATCCTTCTAAGCTCACTCCAGAGAGATGCACAGCTGAAATCGGCTTTCAGTGCGAGGAGTGGGACGTAACAAACGTGGGAATCCAGGTTCGCCTGACGAACAGTAAAGGAGCTGCCTTAACCAATGTAGCCTTGAAAAGTGTAAGCTCTCTTAATTTTGTAAACCCTCCTACCTGCACGATAGGAAACAGCTCTTGGAGTGCTGGGGGTTCAGACACGATTGGATGTACTGGGACGAACATCTTCGGTGGGGTAAGCGGAGATAAAGCCAAGATCTCATTCACGCTCAATTATAAGCCTCTTCGAGGGACATTCACAAAGGAGTTTGACACTGAGGTATTCGGCACAATTCGTTAAAAATATAAAGGAGTAATGTTCAGAAAAAGGAAGGTGATATCAATGGTAAATAAAAGGGGCCAATCGGCATTGGAATTCTTGATGACCTATGGTTGGGCAATCTTAATCATTTTGGTCATGATCGCAGCATTAGTGTACTTTGGAGTATTCAACCCAAGCAGGCTTACACCAGAAAAGTGTGTAGCTGTTCCGGGCTTCGGATGCAGCGACTATCAACTCAGAGTGGGAGGATTAACATCTAATTTTAAACTTCAGAACTCCAAGGGAGACTCAGTAACACTAGCCTCTGCAACTACTTTTAACATGAGTAACTCTCAAGGCTGGTGCTCGAACACAGCGGGAGCAACCAGTTGGGGCGCAGACCAAGTATTAGACGTGAGCTTCCCATCATCGTGCAGCGCCAGCGCAGGACAGCCACTCTACAACATAGCAGTAGGAGATAAGGCAAAGGTGCTAATAAGCTTTGACTACACCCCAAAGGGCGGTTCATTCGCCAAGAGAGGTTCAGTGGACGTGAACGCAGTAGTCACCACGTAGAACCTTTACTTTTTCTTTTTTTATCTTCTTTTTACCATCACGCACTAGTTTTATATACAAATAATACCTATAGAACGCTAGAATCATTTGCAATTCATTCAAAAAAAAGCGATAAATGTGAAAAGAGGTCAATCTGCACTCGAATTTCTTATGACCTATGGCTGGGCCATCTTAATCATTCTAGTTATGATCACAGCGCTAGTGTACTTCGGCGTGTTTAATCCGAGCAGATTAACGCCGGAAAAATGCACGGCAACACCTGGATTCGGATGCATCGACTATAGAATTATCAACAAAGGACTCCTAGGTAGCTCTGGAGGAGCCTTCGTAATACAAAACGCAAAAGGTACCAGCGTCATGATAATACATGTAGCACCCACGCAATGGGCTTTAAACCTAACCAATGGATACGGATGCACTTGCACCGTAACAGACGGAACATCTTGGGCATCCGACAGCACATTATCGTTCAACTGCATCCCCTGCGACTATACGAAGATAGCCGCTGTCGGAGACAAACAAAAAGCAACCGTGACCGGCTACTACGTCTCCAAAGGATCCACTTTCACAAAGAGCTTCAGCGTGGATATAAACAGCGTCGTAATGGAAGGCTAAAACCTTGCTTTTTCTTTTTTTATCTTCTTTTTTACATAAATATCTTCGGCCTAAAGGCCGAAGTATTTCCCAAAAATTGTCAGAATAAATTATTCATCCTTCGTCTAAAAACAAGAGTATTCTGGCAATTTTTGATAAACTTTTTAAGGGAGACTATGTCGTTTTGGAGTATGAAAAAAAGAGGTCAGGTGATTCTAGAGTACTTGCTGACGTACGGTTGGGGTATTTTAGTCGTAATCATTGGCGTCTCCGTCTTGACGTATTTTGGCTTTCTAAGCCCGACCAGTTTGCTGCCGAATTCATGTGATTTTGGGGCTCAACTGGTTTGCGATGAGTATAAAGTGGTAAAGACCGTAAATGGAGCGGATATTAGTTTAAAGTTCCGGAATGACTTTGGGCGGGATATCAAGATTTTTGATGTTCATGGCGTGGACATGACCCTCAACCCACAGAACACACCGAAATTGATTGCCAAGCGTGACATTGGAGAGTTGCTTATTAAAACACCAAATCCGGTAGCACAGCGGGAAAAAGTCAAGATCGGAATGATTCTAGATTTCGCCCGGAACGACTCAGGAGCTCCTCATCACAACGTGACAGGAGAAGTGTTTGTATTGGTGCAATAAAGGGATAATTCATGAATAACATTTCAAATAACTTAGTACTCGAACTCCACGTCCCTAGCTTTGATAAAGCAAGAGCATTTTATGCGTTATTCGACTTTGATCAGATGTCCTACGACCCTACTTCAGGTGGGGGGAGCGACTTGGGGTACATGGTTTTGAAAAGAGACGATGCACTTGGAAGGACACTTATTAACTTTTACGGAGATAAAGAAAAGGTTTCGAAGCATGCTCATTTTGAAACGTTTCCGCCAAACACCCCGCGGGGATACGCTGTGGAAATCACCATACCTATATCAAATGTTGAAAAGCTATGGGATACAGTGAAGGAAAAAATAGCTCCCTCACAAATAGCCCAACCGTTAACACTGAAACGCTGGGGTCAGAAGGACTTCAGAGTCATAGATCCATTCGGATTTTACGTCCGATTTACTGAAATGGTAAATTGGGGCCAGTAAGAGATGAATTTATCGTTATATCTCTTATAAACCTCATTTCCAAATGCAGAGTGGGTATGTGACTGTATAATTCCGAAATTAGTTCTCACTT
>CAYOJS010000128.1:0-4495 GCA_964404345.1 uncultured Methanosarcinales archaeon | reverse complement strand
AGCACCCCAAAAATATCCTTAAACGATCACCAGAGGTGGGCGGTCGGAATTGACATAATTTTTTCATTGCTTTTTCTTTTTCCTTTTTGAAACCTCAATTCGAGACCACGACTCTTCCCCGCATCCATGGGTGCAATGGATCGAAATAGTCATACGTACCTTCCATGGTGAAGCGCTTGGAAAAAGAACCTCCAGGAATCAAGACGCCTGAATTGAATGCATCCCCATTCAAGGCCCTTAAAATATGACGGTCTGCATCTTGGTTCTTCCAATACACCCGATCCCCCACTTTGACGCGTGTGGTGCTGGGAAGGAACGATCCGGCTCGAATCAAGACCTCATTTGGATCTAGATCGTAATATTGCTGAGCATTGTAGTCTGGATAGAGCTGCCAAGGAAACGAATCTCCTGGATCGGGCTCGATGACTGAACCTGTTGCTAAGATCGGAAAGGGTCGCGGAGGGTAGGGAGATTGAGATTCACGGAATTGTGGGTATTGCACATTATACGGGTAAGGAGAAAAATAACTTGGTTCTGAGTAAGACCTCGGAACATAAGGTTGTGGGTAATACCCAGGCCGCTCCACAAAAAGCTCCGAGCTTTTTGGGACCCAGAAATCGAAATCATTTCTGTGGTCCCAAAATGAAGGAAAATGGCTGTACCGATTATATTGGTAATCCTGGTATCTATAGAAATCCCACGGTGTGTATGCCTTTACAGGTAAGATGCACCCCATCACCAAAAGGAACAACACGAGCTTTTTCATGTGCATCGCCTCCAGGTGATGATTAAGGGAAGGGAAAGAAGTACTTAAAGGTTATGGGTCCACCTTTTGCAAAACATATCCCCCCAGTAACTTGTCAGGGCGTTGTATCTCTGGATCTATGCTCTTCCACCCTAATACTCCTAATTCTTGATCTTGATCTCCTACAATGTCCCAGATGTCATTCACTACTAGATATTTTCCATTTCCTAGTTGATTTCTCATGTTTGACAAGGCCCTTTTGCGTGCTTCCGTATCAGGTTGGTATTGCAAGACGTTCAAGCACACGATTAAGTCTAAAGGAGCAAATGGCAAACCAACCTCGGTGATGTTTCCTTCTACAAACCGTACTTCACCTGCTTTTCGTTTTCTCCTAAATGTTTTTGGAATGCTTGCAAATGCAACTTCAAGTCCGTCTTTTTCGAAAACTTGCTCTACTTTGCGTCTACCATATTCGCCTTCACTTAATTTACAGCGTGCAACGTATTCGTTAAACAATCTTTCTGCAGTTGGAAATTCTCTAAAGTCGCTTGCTCGAAGCCGTATTTCTTCTTGAGTATGAAGCAGTTGTAATCCATTTGGATACAGATCTACAATACCTAAATCATAATCTAGCCCAGCTGCCTCTAAATACGAAACCAGCAAGAAGGGCTGGTAACTTGACTTTAAATCTATAGGTATTGGATGAATAAACGCCAAGCCACATGCTTCTATTTTACTTTTAGGGTGGGTATATAATGTTCCAGGGCCCACTAATACTGTTCGAATGCGCTGCGTTTCTTTAGCTAAATGTGTTACGATTGCATCTAGCTCTCTTTTTCCCTTAGCTAGATTGGATTGTTGCTGTTGGGGACTCCAAATCGCATCTGTCATCTGAACTTTGTTTTTTCAACTTTTATATACTTGATCCCTCTACAGGCAAGAACGTATATTTTTTGTACTCTTGGGAATAAAAAATGATCTTTCTGAAATTCTTAAACGTAGAGCGCAGCTCATTCATCAGGCTTTCTAACTCTTCCCTATTTTTTACCTCCACTTCGATTTCGATGTCACAGGTGCCTAAAACCCTCTGCAGCCACATGACGTTTTTATTCTGGTTTGCCCAGGCCTCAATTTGAGGCAGGTTGTCATTCGTGTCTAAGTAGATTTCTAAGAAATAATTGATATATCCTAGCTTGATGAAATTGATTTCTCCCCGGTAACCTAAGATGATGCCTTTTTTCTCCATCTGCCTTATTTTTGATGAAACAGTTGTTTGTGGCAAGTTCAAGGCTTGAGCCATTTTTACCGTCGAGGTTCTCGCATTTTTCGAGAGTTCCTGTAAAATCCTGAAATCATTCAGGTCGTGGTTTACTTTTCCCTGTGGCTTGAATGCAAACTGATTTTCATGATGCTCTCTTCCGAATAGATAATCTTTTGGATACACACTGAAGGAACAGAATAGACTGTGGATGTAACGGCTAAGTGAACTCCCCAGCTTTCTTTTTATTTTCATTACAACTTCTTCCACTTCATAACCTGATTTTACCCAGATCAAAACCCCATAACGATACGCTGAGTAGTCCATCTTGAAGATCAAGCCAGCACGGATTTCATCATCTAAGAATTGGACAAAAGCTTTTTCTTCTTTTTCTGTCATTTCTTCTAGATCTAGGTATAGACGATAGGTATGAAATCCTAATTTACTTGTGTCTAAAATGGGGAAGTAGCGGATGAGCGTGTTGTCTTCTTCCATTTTTCGAATACGGTATGCGACCACATCCTTGTTGGAACGGACTGTTTGAGCGATTCTGTTTAAAGGTTCGCGCCCTTTCCAGTCCAGTACATCTAAGATCTTCCAATCTAAGGCATCCATGATGAGATAAATAGCTTTATTTTTATAAATATTTGCTAAAAAGATGAAAAATAGATACAAAATTTTAATTATTACCACATATTAACCTCCGATAAGGGATAAAAGGTGCACAATGAACAAAGAACTTGCCCTTATGATCTTGGTTTTTTTACTTTCCTCCTGTAGCCCTCACCTGTCAAGCCCTACAGAATCGATTAAAATCGGCTTTGTCGGCGCCCTCACAGGGGATGGAGCCAGTTTTGGAATCTCAAGTAAAGAAGGTGCCGAGATGGCTGCGGAAGAGATCAATGCTGCTGGAGGCATCAACGGAAAATCTTTGCAGATTATCTATGAAGATGGTAGATGCACTGCTGAAGCCTCCAATACAGCCACCCAAAAACTCGTCCATGTTGATCGTGTTCAAGTCATTATCTACGGCTCCTGCGATTCTGAATTCTCCGCGGCAGCACCCTTCCTTGAAGAAAACCATGTGGTTGGGTTTGCTACCTATCCGAGCAACCCAGATATCACTCGGTATGGGGATTATATTTTTAGAAACGGCTACAATGATGCGGTTAGTGCTCGGATCATTGCTGAGCGTATGACTAAAAAACATAAGAAAGTGGCTATGATCAGCGAACTCAGTACCTATGCACAGGCACTGAAAAAAGCGCTACATGAAGAATATGAGCATCGGGGGGGAAGAGTTGTTGCTGATGAAGATTTTCCACAGGAAACGAGAGATTTTCGTACGACGATTCTTAAACTTTTGAGCACCCATCCTGATGTCTTATTTGTAAATCCAGACTCTCCTGTTACTGGGAGCGCCATTCTTCGCCAGCTACAAGAATTGGACAACGCTTTACCAATCTATAGTAATTTTTTCCTCAGCGGAGAAGCAGGAAGAGAAGGCAGCGGCCCGGCTGCGGAAGGCGTGATTTTCATCGCTGACCCGGATCCTAAAGGAAAACAAGCGGCTGAGCTCTTTGTTAAATACAGGCAAAGATATGGGAAAAATCCTGACTTTCCTTACCCTTTCTCGGCTAGCTATGATGCCGTTCATATATTAGTGCATGCCCTTCGTGACCGCGGAAACGATGCTGATGGAATAAAAGAATGGCTCTATCAAATGCCTGAGTACGATGGCGCTCTTGGAAGGTATTATTTTGATGAAAATGGGGATGAAGTGGGCATTCAAGTTGAGCTACGCATGGTGAGGAATGGGGTGGTAACAAAACTAGGATAATCTAGTCCTGTTGTTTTTATATTTTCAGCTTTTTTGTCAATTCCGAAACTACCTCTCTTTTCTTCTCCAAAGGTAGGGAAAACAATGTTTTTCTGATCATAAACTTGGAGAGCGTAAAGATGTAATTTAGTTTGATTATGCTCTCTTTTATGGCGCCTTCCTCTCTTGTTAATGGAATGCCTCTCATGGAGCGATTGCTCGTTACCCCTGCAATTACTATATTCCCTAACTCTTCAAACAGAACGACTCCAGGGCGTACTTTTGCGTTCGAACTGTCTGTAAACTGTACTTGTGCTAGAATTACATCCCCTAATCTAAACATGCTCCCACGCTTCGTCTTCCTTATTATCCCAAAGTTCCTTCATCTTGAACCTTTGTATGTCCTCGAGAAAGCCTCCCTCTTTCACCTTTTTGAAGAATCGACACATTTTCAACAAAAGTTCGTTATAAGTCTGATTCGGGTATTCTTTGCTCTTTTTTAACTCGTGAATAACCTTCTTCTTTAGTTGGATGGTGGACATTTCTGTCATACTTGGGTTAGGGTTTTAACCTATATAAAACTTGTGTGTAGGAAAAAAGACGAATGCGGGCGGCAGGATTCGAACCTGCGTAAGCACTAAGCTACACGGCCCTGAACCGTGCTCGTTTGGTC
>CAYOJS010000127.1:0-4512 GCA_964404345.1 uncultured Methanosarcinales archaeon | reverse complement strand
AGGCCAGCTGATTTGGTCTCAAATTGACCTGAGAAAAGCCTCTCAGCGGTTTTACTCCGATTCCGATTCTGATTGCACACAAACAAAACCTTCATACTTGTTCTAAAAGACGGCCTAGAATAAAAACTTTTACCTTCCAATAATCCCGCACTGACCATACGGGCAACGAGCACCCTTACACTGAATGGTCTTTGCATCCAAACAAGACCACTCATTTCCCATTAAATCTTGAGGGGATGTTGTGCAAGCCATCTTCGCCTTAAACACGATGTTTTTACCTGTCTTATTCATCTTGCAAAGATTCCCTGTGTAGGCCTTACCACTACCGCTTGTTACTAAACGAGCTGAACTGTTTGAAGGACTCGTAGGCCCGCTTGTGTAAGCAGATCCCCACGGCGTTCGTGCACGAGTGATAGCGGTAGAAGACCAGGTCGTGCTGGCCATAACAAAAGCAGACATTAAGCATACCATGAAGAATGCCATTAAGCACTTTTTATTCATGCTCTTATGAGATGTCTACCCCTATATAAGTTTTACGCTCTCTTTTTAAACCATTCCTTGCCCGAAATCTCCCTTATCTACTGCATAGACCCCCCATCCGGCTCTGTCCGGAATCGTAGAAAAAGCTATACTAGCGATTAAGACGCTCCTCTAAGCTATAAAGAAACAGTATACAGATTCGACCCATTCCGGACAGAGCCCCCCATCCAAAACCTTTATATAAGAATGCAGGATCACAAACTTCAAAGTTCGTTTAATTTCAATGCTTTAAAAAGAGGTGTTGAACAACCTAGGTGATCGATTTGGCAAAACACAAAAGAGAGGCAATTCAAAAAGAAGAAACCAAAACACTCCAATTCATCGTTGGCGGGGTCGTTATCCTTGCCATTGCACTATTGGCTTTACTTTTCTACCGCTCCCAACCCGGGACGAGTCAAGCTGCCACCCCTACAGACCCTGTTGTGGCTAAAGTCAATGATCAAACCATTATGCAAAGCCAACTGGACGCTCAATTCAACAAATTACCCGCCCAATTCCGACAAGTTCTCACTAAAGAACAAGTCCTTGGCCAATTGATCGATGAACAACTTCTCCTCCAAAATGCCAAACAACTCGGCATCCAAATTAGTGACGAAGAAGTCCAACAAAAGCTTGCTACTTTCTTAAAAGAAAGCAACATCGACAAGCGAGTCTTTGAAGAAAGCCTCCAACGACAAGGCATCAACCAACAAGAAGTCATGGAACTCTTCCGAAAACAACTCACCATCCAAGCACTACTTGATAAAAAATTTGGCAATAAGCTGAATGTAAGCGATAAAGAGATGCTCGACTACTACAACACCCACGTCCAAGACTACAAACTACCCGCCAGCACCAAAGTACGACACATCTTAATCGCCTTTGGAAACAAGACTCAACCCCAAACTGAAGAACAAGCACAGAAAGTAAGAGATATGATCAAAACAGACAGCAGCAACTTCTGCCCCCTCGTCCAAAAATACTCGGATGACAAAGGCAGCCTCAAAACCTGCGGCGAATACACCTTTAGTCAAGACACCCAATTCGTACCGGAATTCAAAGAAGCCGGCGAAAAACAAGCCGTCAACCAGATCGGCATTGTCAAAACCCAGTTTGGATACCACATCATTCAGACTCTGGCGAAATTACCGGAACGAATACCTAAACTCCAAGACGTTAAAGCCGACATTATCAGTACGTTGAAAGCTCAAAAACAACGAAACGCCCTTAAAGAGTACTTAGGCCAACTTCACGTACAGAGCCACATTGAAAACTACCTAACCAACAGCACCACAGAAGCAGTGCCTGAAGAAGAAGCTCCTGAGGCGGCACCCGAACCTCAACCAGCCCCTGTTCAAGAAGCTGCAAAGCCTGCCACCAACCTCAACACCTTCGCTTTGTGCCTCGCCAAAAAAGCAGTCCTCTACGGATCCAAGGCAGACTTGGAAACGAAGAAACAACTCGGCCTATTCGGCGATGCCGCCCAATACGTGAGCTACGTTGAATGCAGCTACCTCGGCAACCCCAACGTTGTCAAGAAAGAATGCAGCCAGAAAGGCATCACGAAATTCCCCGCTTGGGTTTCGAACGGCATGAAAACACAAGGCACCCAAACCCTCGAACAACTCCAAGACTTGACTGGATGCGGGATGTAGATTCTTTATTTTTCTTTCCTTTAATTTTATAAACCCCCACTTATTCTATCCTCTATGAAAACAGAGAAAAGCTGCGGGGCTATCCTTTTTATTCATAGAAACAAAGAACCTTATTTCTTAGTCATCAAACATAGAGAAGACAAAGGCGGACACTGGGACTTCCCCAAAGGCCACGTTAAGAAAGGAGAAACCGAAGAAGAGACAGCCCTGCGAGAAGTCCAAGAAGAGGTTGGGCTAAAAGCTCAAATCATTCCTGGCTTTAGAGAAGCCATACGGTACAATGCTGCACCTGACATCCTCAAAACCGTTGTTTTCTTCCTAGCTAAGCCCCTAACGGAAGAAGTGCGGTGTAAACCTGATGAAATAGAAACCTACAAATGGCTACCTTATGGAGAAGCGCTACGTCAATTCACACACGACAACAGCCGAGAGTTACTCAAAAAAGCGAATGCATTCTTGGAAAGACAGGAAAGTTCCTAAACGGCCGGAAAGTTTCCGTGTTTTGAGTCGAAAGCTTTAAATATAATTAAGTTATACATTGTTTATGCATACCTTCAAAGCCACGCCCAAAAAGTGGGGGAATAGCCTTGGCATTACCATACCTAAGGAGATCGTAAAAGAAGCCCGAATAACCCCTAAGAATGCGGTTGATGTGGTGGTGATGACCCACCATATGAAAAACCTACGCAAACTATTCGGAACCCTCAAATGCAAAAAACCCACCCAGCAAATCATGGATGAGATCGATGAAGGATACGACTAAAACCTACTTTGCCGACACCTACGCGCTTATAGAGCTATTTAAAGGAAACCCTTCTTATCAATCGTATTTAAACCATTTTTTGATTACTACTCAACTTAACCTCGCTGAGGTATACTATCATCTTCTACGGCATCACGACCAGCAAATCGCTGATACCTATCTAATCTTATGCAGATATGGTACCACGCAAATCACTCTCCCTTCCATCCAATATGGAATGCGGTTCAAGCTGCAATACAAAAAAGAAAACCTCAGCTACATCGACTGCATTGGATATGCACTTGCCGTTGAAATAGGCATCAAATTCTTAACTGGAGACAGTAAGTTCAAAGACAAGCCGAACGTGGAGTTTGTGAGATGAAAAACAAAACGCTCTGGAATGAGCTAAACGGTTTAAGCGAGGAACAATTGCGAAAGCTGGCTGACTTAATGGACATTGGCTTAAATGACCCTCTTGATAAAGATGAAATCATACTCATTCTTTCTACTGAACCAGAAGCAAAAATTCTAGAAGCAATTCAAAAACTATAAGATAAGAGTGCGGGCGTCAGGATTTGAACCTGAGTAAGCACTAAGCTAACAGGTATCTTATATGGCAAGAAAACCCTGCCAGACACCCTAAGCCTGTCCCGTTTGGTCGAAAAACGAAGTTTTGCGACCTGCAAAAATCTCCGATTTTTGTTTGACCGCTCCGGCACGCCCGCGATAACACCAAAAAAACACAGAGGTTTTATAAAGCTTCTGCGGCATTTCCTCAACTTAGAAATGATAAGCCAAAGAAGTCATTCCAAATCCCATACCTGCTCCATACTCAAAAACAGATGCTATCCCACACGCCAAGCTTGCCCTCAACCCCACTTTCACCCCCTCTTTTAATCCTTTATAATATTCCCTTTCTATAATCCCAAAACCGATACCAGACAAGGTCATATTGATTAACAGAGACTCAAGAAAATAACCCTCTTGAGAACCATTGCTTAAGGCATAAGCATGCAAGGACCCGGCTGCAATAGGAGTTACATTACCCACTACAAAAGCAGCAATTCCCCCCAACATTTTAACATCTTGCTTATCCACAAACTCAGAGAGTTATAGTATATTTATATATTTAAGCTACCCCCTACTATGACCTACAAGATCCTCGTCGGATGCCCTGGCGTGATCGTTATAAAGATTCCCTAGAATTCGTAGATGTATTCCCAGCCCGGCTGCCAGGCCTTGGGCACTTGATGACGCCAATCCTCCTTTATGGCTTGCTGCCATGTTTTTCCTTTTAAGATTACATCCAAAACCAGCTGAGGAGCTTGATGGGCGACAAGTGCCACCCTTTTTTCACCATAGTTTGATTTTATATCTTGCAACAAACTACGCATACGCTGCTCTACGTCCTTCAGACATTCTTCACCTGGAAACGGCTCTTCAATATGGCTAGACATTAAAGGATCTGTTTCTTCTGTTTTATGACCGTTCAACTCGCCGTAATTGCACTCCCGCAAACGCCTATCTTTAATGATAGAAATGCTTCGGCCTTTAAAACTCAACTCAGCACTTTGAACGGCACGTTTTAAATCCGAG
>CAYOJS010000126.1:0-4748 GCA_964404345.1 uncultured Methanosarcinales archaeon | reverse complement strand
GCACCCCAAAAATATCCTTAAACGATCACCAGAGGTGGGCGGTCGGAATTGACAAGAGAATTTACGGGACCATATGAACGACCTGGAGCTGATCTTTACCATGCTTGGCGAAGCATCCACCACCAAGATAGCTCGAAGCAGAGATGCATTCGGTTTTCCCCAGAATAAAAATGCCGCGAGAAAAGGAGGAAAAATAGCGGGTGAGGCCAGAAAGAATCTTGAGCTTGAATCCGGCGAGCGTGTCATTACTGATGAAAACTACTTGCAAGAGCCTGAATCAGAAAAAAGAAAACGATTCATAGCAAGCCAACCGCTAAAAAAATTAGGAAAATCTGAAAAATAACACTAAAATCGGTGATGTCAATTTCTCTATATGGGCATATATTATTGAACTATTTCTGTTTATTATGCACATACAAGAGATTAAACTGTAAGTAAGGTCATCACGGGCCGAAAGCTTTAAATACTATTGTAACATAAATATGACATATGTCACAAAATGATTACAATAGGCAGATTGTGGAAAGCCTGCTTAAGGAGGAAAACCATGTGCGGGGGCTCGCACGAGCATTGAGCACCAACCAGACTACGGTGGCAAGAAAACTAAAAGAACTCTACAGACAAAACGTTGTGGACTACAAAACCGAAGGAAAAAATAAAGTCTTTCACGTCAAAAAAACATTGGAAGCTAAACAATATGCGTACCTCGTTGAAATCAATAAACAGCAAGAAGCCCTTCATAAATACCCTAAGCTAAGAATTCTTTTTGAGCACATAAGAAAAAACAATAAAATAACCCTTGTCATCCTTTTCGGCAGTTATGCCAAGGGAACAGCCCATAAAGACAGCGACATCGATGTTTATCTGGACACAAAAGACAAGCGTTTAAAAGAAGAGGTAGAACTCTTAGACACTAAACTAAGTGTGGTCATCGGCCCTTACAACCCGAACAGTCCATTAATAAAGGAAATAGAAAAAAACCACATCATCTTGAAAGGGATGGAAAACTACTATGAAAAAGCTCGATTTTTTGCATAGACTCTCTCAAGAGAAAAAACTCCAGATCATAGAGCCGAGCGAAGACATCAAAAAGGCGTATCTTGAGCGCAGCCGTGAAAGCCTCACCTCGGCAAAAGCCCTTCTGAAGATCGGTACTTTGAAAGACGCCGTAGCGTTAAGCTACTACGCCATGTACCACAGCCTCTTAGCCTTGCTCTTTCGCACCGGCATTAAATCTGAAAATCATATAGCCTCCAGCATGCTTCTCAAGAGAGTATTCGACCTGGATAACGCTTCCATTTCCAAAGCCAAGAAGGATCGTGTTGACAATCAATATTACGTTGATTTTGAAGTCACCCGAAAAGAAGTTGAGAACTCCATCCAAACGGCAGAAGCTTTCATATCTGAACTCTCTGACTTCATTGAGAAACTCAATGAAGAAAAGATCGCTGAGTATCGAAGCAAAGCACAACACATCCTAAAACAAAAATAAACCTACCGGTAGGTATGTATCTAAACTTCTCGATAAGAATAGATTACACTATCTTAACCATTCCCAGCACTGCCTCGACTTTATGATCGGGGTGTTTGAAGAGGTAGCCGTCTTTTTTGAGTTGGTGTTCGCGGCTGGCATAGAGGTGTTCGACAAGATTCAACCGTAAAATTTATATATCTACACATATTATACATGTTTACACATATTGGAGGTCAACATGACAACGATGACATTAGCCGTTCCCAACGAACTCAAGGTAAAGATGGAAGCATTCCCTGAAATGAACTGGTCTGAAGTAGCAAGGCAAGCCTTCATGCAACGAGTTAAAGACCTGGAATTTTTGAAGCGATTCAAGTCAGACAGCACCCTCACAGAAGAAGATGCTTTGCGCATGGGAAAAGAATTAAACGAAAGGCTTGCCAAGCGATATAAGAGGAAAGCCTAGATGGACTTGGTTGTCGATGCCAATATTCTTTTTGCAGCGCTCATCAAGGATAGCGGAACTTCAGATATTCTATTCAAACATACTCTTTATGCGCCTGAATTCATATTTGACGAATTCAAGAAATACAAGGATGAGATTCAAGAGAAGACGCATCGAAGTGAAGAAAGCTTCAACGAACTCTTCGAGCTATTCAAGCGAAACGTGATCCTTATCTCAGAAGAGGAGATTGCCCCTTTTCTTAAGAAAGCAGAGAAGATCTCTCCAGACCCAAAAGATGTTCCTTATTTTGCCCTTTGCCTAAAGCAGAACTGCGCCTATTGGACCAATGATAAGAAACTAAAGAAACAGAGCAGCGTAAAGATATTTACGACAGAAGACTTGATTGGGATGTGATAGAGCATCTTTTACACGGAACAACCGTATTTCTTCCGGATTTCTCCGACATAAATCCGATATAATTCAAATGCCACTGGACACGAGCACATAAGCTTTTTTAAAGGAAGGAGGTTTCTGGTTAGGATGGATGAGAACGCGTTGATTGTGTTTCAAGGAAAGGGGATTCGAAGAACGTGGCATAAAGAGGAATGGTTTTTCTCAGTTGTAGATGTAATCGAGGTTTTAACAGACAGCTCTATTCCTCGACGATACTGGTCAGATCTTAAAACCAAGCTAACTGAGGAAGGGTCTGAGTTGTACGATAAAATCGTACAACTGAAACTAGAATCGACAGATGGCAAAAGTTATGAGACAGACTGTGCGAATACGGAGAATATGTTTCGTATCATCCAATCCATTCCCTCTTCAAAAGCAGAGCCTTTCAAGCTGTGGCTCGCTAAAGTTGGCTATGAGCGTGTCCAAGAGATAGAAGACCCCGAGCTCGCCCAAAAACGCATGAAAGAGTTGTACAAGCAAAAAGGATACTCAGAGGATTGGATTGAGAAAAGAGTGAGAGGCATTGCAATCCGAGATGAATTAACCGATGAATGGAAGAAACGAGATGTTAAAACAGAAAAGGAGTATTCAATTTTAACGGCCGAGATCTCTAAAGCCACTTTTGGCATGAGCCCTGCTGAGTATTCTAAGTTTAAAGGCTTGAAAAAAGAAAATTTAAGAGACCATATGAATGACTTGGAGCTGATCTTTACCATGCTCGGCGAGCGGGTAACGACGGAGATCACCCGAAATAAAGATGCAAAAGACTTTCCCGAGTGCAAAGACGCGGCAAAAGAAGGCGGAGAAGTGGCGGGTAACGCGCGAAAAGACGCAGAGCGAAAGATAGGCAAACGCATCGTTACTCATGAGAATTTTCTTGACACACCTGAAAAACAGAAAAGACTGGAACAGAAGAAAAAATGAGATCATAGATATTGGAATACCCTCACTAAATCCATTCTGCTTCTGGGACTTTTAAGCCAAGATTATTCTTTCTAGTCTCTCATATATGAATTAGTCCAGCAAGAATCAGAATATATATAAATAGAACTACGGAAGAATTCTCATGCGCAAAGCCCAGCTTTGGTCTACGGACGTGTTGATTGGAGTGGCGATCTTCATCGGAGTGATTGCACTCTTCTACGCCAGTCTTAGTTTGACTTCATCTACGGATTATCCAGTCCTTAGAGATGAGGCGCAGATTGCCACACACCGCTTATTGAAACCAGACAGCCCCATCCATGTCACCACGCCTGAAAATGACTTCAACATCAGTCGATTGGGGCAACTTTCTGAATTGGGATATGGGGGCTTGCGCGATCAATTGGGCATCCGCGGAGACTACTGCGTTTACTTAGAAGATAACCAAGGACGCATCATTCCGATTCCTCTTCAAGGAGATCCAAATACCAAAACGACGGGCATTGGAAACCCGGCCTTGAATGTTTCAGGCACTCCTTGCGGGGAAGTTATGTCCAATCCCCCGCCCCCGTGAGACTATGGGAAATGAACTCCTGATCCTCCTATTACTTTACCTTACTCCTATTGGAGGTTTTTTTTTAGCTCAACAGTGCGGAAAAGAACCCCGACAAGGCGAGAAGATCTTTGAAATCCTTTATTACGGGTTGATGGCGATTCTTGCCTTTTATGTTGCTGGTTTTCTTCATCCCCTGATCTTGCTCTTTGCCTTGATCTTGTATCTGCCCCTTTATTGGAAAGCTCGTGCGATGGCGGGGGCGGCCACGATGGGTTTTCTGTATGGGCTTTCTGCTTTGGATGCGACTCTGCTCTACCCCGCGAGTGTTTTGCTGATCTTGTACGGCCTAGTGGAAGGCACTCTTTATACGCTTCGTTCTAAGCATTGGAAGGGTTTACTTGCGCAGCAATTGCCTTTCCTTGTTATGGCATTGGTTGCCCTTTTTAGCCATAAGCTTTAAATAGAGGTAAGTATCATATAAAGTATGAGGATTTGGTTTGTAGTGATATTACTTCTCTTGCCCACTGTTCTAGCGTTGGACCCTCACCTGGGAGAGGTTAAAGGCTATGCGAATCTTCGTATCCAGAACGAGCCACCGGTTCTTCAAGAAGTTCAATTGACTCCTATGACTGTGTACAAAGATACGACCTTGGAATGTCTAGGCAAAGTGGAAGACGAACAACTCCCCTCTGTTCAACTGCACTATGCTTGGATGATTAATGGCCAGATAAATTCTGAGAAAGGCTATCAATTGAAAGGCTTTCATGAAGGGGATGAAATTACCTGCACGGTTTATGCCGAAGACAATGCACACCAATTGAGCAACACGAAAAGCCTTCTCATCAGTGTAAGCCCTGCTCCCTGGCATACTCGTGTTTTGAGCACTGTTCTTTCCGGCG
>CAYOJS010000125.1:2090-4750 GCA_964404345.1 uncultured Methanosarcinales archaeon | reverse complement strand
GCTCGGGCTTCGCCTCACTTAACACAGAATATGCGGTTTCGCTCGGTTGCACCTCGCTACACCCATATTTTTGCCTGTTTGAGCGCTTCGCGCTATATTATAACAGGCAAAAACATCGCATATTCTGGAACGTTATACGACATTTGGGTTTGGGCTTAAAGAAATTCATTAAATCTTATGGACTTTTGGTAGTAAATGATACCATTTGTGCCCTTCACTTTTAGAAAACTCATCAAATTTTTCCAAATAACCTAATTGTTTTGCAGCTTGTCTAGCAGAATGTCTTTTACACCAAGAATACATTTTTGGTTTGACGATTCTTTCATCCCACCCTCTTTCTTCTAATATTCCTTTAATTTTTCTGTATTCTTGGAATTTCCCAAAGCCAATTAAATAACTTAATCCCGCTGCAAAAGCATTTCCTGCAAAACCTCCCCAATTACCATCCGCAGCACATTCTATTGCATTATATGTTGAAAAAGCCGCAATGCTATTTGGAAAAATTCCTACATATGCATAATTCACGATTTCATCTAATAATTTAACCTTCATTATTATATATGAAGGGCACAAGTATTTAAATGTTTCGTTTATTTACTACTACAGAATTACTATTAATAACGCCCAAACCCAAACGCTAAAGGGACGTTGCACTCTCGGACTTCGTCCTCGCCTCGTATAACAGCGATTAAGCGGTTCGCTCGTTGCACTTCGCTCTCCCACATTTTTTGCCATCTCTGTTCGTTCGCCTAGGAGTGCTTCGCCTCGGGCTCACTCACGAGGGCAAAAAACATCGCTTAATCGCGATGTTATACGCAATCGGGTTTGAGTTTTTTAATCATTTTTTGCAAAGATTTATAATGTTCCATAATCAAATCAGAATTATGTATGAACTCGACTTCAAATATTTCAAGAATTCCTATGACAAAAGCATGGAAGAAATGTTTGCAGCAGTAAGCGACCTCTATGCAAAATATTGGAACGATTTCTTTCATTTTGCTCAATTTGAAAATAACAGGGAATCGTGGGAAACTGCATTCAAAAGGACGCATAATAAATATATGCGCGACTTGAAAATAAATAAAGCACAAAAAATATTGGAATTAGCTTGTGGTAGAGGTGGATTTGTGAACATTATTGCTCAGCACACTGAAGGTGAAGTACTTGGCATTGACATCTCCAAATCTCAGCTATCTCACACTAACCGCTTCAAAAGAAAAAACTTGCGATTTAAGCATCATGATATTATGAAAGTAGACGAATTAAATGAAAAATTTGATGCTGCTGTCTTTCTTGATGCAGCATGTTATTTGCCGGACAAGAATATGGCTCTGAAAAAAATTGCCAAAATACTTAATCCTGGTGCACGGTTGTTAATTGTTGACTGGTGTAAAAAAGAAGGGCTAAATAGAATTCAAGAAGAACTGGTTCTCCACCCTTTTATGAAGTATTGGGCAATTCCAGGATTGGAAACTCAACAAACATACAGAAAATACTTTGAAATAAATGGATTTAAGATTTTAAAGATGCAGGACCTTAACAGCAAAGTTAGAAGAAATTGGGAATTTGGTTATAAAAGTGCTTTGAAAGGTATTAAAGAATTGTCGTATACTGATTTAGTCCAGTTTGTATGGAAAGGAATACAACTTGGTCCCAAAAGTATTCTTCTTATTAAGGAGCAATTCCCTGCTGCTATATATATCAAAGTTGGTTATGATGTTGGATTTCTCCGTTACACATATTTTCTTGTTGAGAAATCTTAATCAAATACTTATAGATTCATTCCACTAAAAAACTCAAACCCGACTCTTCGCCAGCAGAGACGTTGCACTCTGGCTCGGTCTAACGACGCGTATAACAGCGATTAAGCCTCCGCTCCGTTGCACTCCGCTACGCCATCGCAATTTTTTATTATTTTTATTTTAGTTGTTCGGGGAAATTTTTGGCTTCGCCAAAAACTTCTTTTATCCGCATACGTTAAATGCAAATATAACGAGGTACATTTTATAAACAAGTGAGGTTACCTGTTCTTCATGGAAGACGAATACCTCGATCTAGTGGATAAAGACGACCAAGTCATCAAGAAAGACCTGCGAAGCAGGATCTATGCAGGCCAAATGCCAAAAAACGCGACGATTCGTGTAGTCAACTTATTAATCTTCAATTCAAAGGGAGAACTCTTAGTCCCAAAAAGGTCGATGAACAGGCATATTTTTCCAGGCTGTTATGATTTTTCCTGCGGCGAGCACGTCATGGTAGGGGAGGATTATGACACCGCCGCTATTCGAGGGTTAGAAGAGGAATTAGGCATTCAAGGTGTGAAAGTAGAGTTTCTAACCAAATTAGTGCCAGAGGAGTTCGGGACTCGTTTTCCAAAGAAAGGAGCGAGTGCCTTCATGAAAATCTACAAAGTCACGCACAACGGCCCTTTTCCTAAGTACGACCAAGACGGGATCGAAAGCTTGAACTGGTTTACATTAGAGCAAGTAAAGCAAATGCTAGAGAAAGATCGCTCTCATTTTAAGTACGATTTCGCAGTAGTCTTGAATGAAATGTTTGCACATAATGCTCTTTGAACGGGCCAAGCATGGAAACCTTATTAAACGATTCTTGTGAGCTAGAGATGTATGGAAACGAGAAGAAACGTCTTTCTATGGGCC
>CAYOJS010000125.1:0-2058 GCA_964404345.1 uncultured Methanosarcinales archaeon | reverse complement strand
ATTCGCTGGTGTGCATTGTATTTTTTCTTTACTTTGCGCAGTGGATCGTAATTGACAGAGGAGTTTCTGATTTCTATTTCAACTTAACCTTCACTGTTTCGGCCGTGCTTCTTCTTTTCACCGTTCCCTTAACAGGGACGTTGCTGGGGCGACACCTGAGGAGGATCACAGGTTTACGTTATGTGACCCTTTTTACTGTTTTGTTTTACGGGATTTGTGCATGGTGTGCAGTACGAAATCTAAACACAGCCTCGTTGATCTTTTTCACCTTAGGTTCCTATTGTTATCTTCTTTCTTTTACGTTCTATACGCCCTTGCTAACAGACATCGCTCCCGCAACAAAGAGGGGGTGGGTTTCTGGCTGGGGCATTGCAGCGAACTATCTGGGTCAGATGGCAGGTTTATTAATCGCTCTTCCATTTTCAAATGGCAGCTGGAGTCTATTTAATTCCTCTCCTCGAGCAGAAACCCTTTTACCTTCTGTACTGGCCTTTTTTGCCCTTTCACTTCCAATGCTCATTTTTTTCAAGGAGCCAAAGCATAAGCCTGGAAAATTCGTAATTGGAATGGAACTAAACCACCTTAAACAGGAGACTAAAAAACTGTTGTCTTCTCGTAGCGTTGTTTTTTTCTTTGTTTCTTATTTCCTGTTCAACGATGCCGTCATGACTGCTGCAAACAATTTCCCTATTTTCTTAGAGCAGGTATGGCATGTTTCGGACACGATAAAGACTTATCTCTTACTGGGCGTTTTGATCACTTCGGCAATCGGGGGGGTTCTATCCGGCTTCCTAGCCGATCGTTTCGGCCACAAAAGAACATTGATGTTTGTCTTATTTGGGTGGATCGTTATTTTCCCTTTCATTGGCTTGCTCCGTAACTTTACGTTTTTTGTGATGGCCATCTTATTCATGGGATTCTGATTTGGTGCAAACTGGGCAGTGTCTCGCTCAACCATGTCCCATATGACTCCTAAGGGCAAGCATAACTTAGCTTTTGCCTATTTCGGCCTCGCAGAGCGGGCCTCTTCTTTTATCGGGCCTATTATATGGGGATTGATCGTCGCCAATCTGGTTTCAATGGGAAGCGAACGGTATCGAATTGCCATGTTAGCCATCACAGGGTTTATTGTCTTGGGTCTTATAGCCCTTTCTCGAGTGAAAGACGAACGTGAGCAGCCATGAACATCATCAAAGAAGGTGATAAATTCAAAGTCGAATCCAGTTCCAAAAAAGGCCAATTCTATGACGTCTATCCAGACAAGCCCTTTTGCTCCTGTCCTGAATTCAAGTTCCGCCTCATCCGTACGAAAACGCCATGCAAGCACATCAAGGCCGTACGGGAATTGGAAGGCATTAAAGAATCCAAAAAAGAATCTTCTAAAAATGCTGAAATCTTAGCATTTGTCAAAGACAAAGGAGAAGTTGACTCCTTAACCTTAATCGATCAATTCGGTGAAGAAACCATCAACCAACTCATCGAACAAGGTGATTTAATCGAGGAAAGAGGTAAAATCCGTTTAGTTTAGGTTTGTCAAGTTTCAAGGCTGAAAAATCGCAAGGTTTAAATAGGACAACTGGGTAGGAGAGAACAATGGCCGATAAAGAAGCTCCTCCCACGATCGGGGGGAAGGAAGACGATAAAAAGTTCTCCAAGCAGTTGATTGGAAAGACGGTCGTTTCAAAGACAGGCAAGCGCTTTGGAGAAGTCGGCGACATCATTTTTGAGACGAATTCAGGCGAGCTCATTCATATGGTATTGCAAAATCCTACGGCATACACCAAACGCATGGAACTGGAAAAGACAAAGGATGGCGAAATCTTAATCCCCTTCTCCGCTGTCATCGCCATCGGCGACTTTATGGTGGTCGCCGAAGAAGACATAATCTAATTTTATAGCTTCGGCGACTTGAAACGCACAAGAGCAAAACTCTTGGCGCGCCAAAAGCAAAGCTTTTGAGAGAATCGAAGATTTTTCTAAGTGGCAGAAGAGGACATTATCTAAAGTCAACGCGGCCGCCCACCACCGGTGATCGCTTCGCTCAACACCGGTGGCATG
>CAYOJS010000124.1:0-4755 GCA_964404345.1 uncultured Methanosarcinales archaeon | reverse complement strand
TATACTACAGAAGTGAGAACTAATTTCGGAATTATACAGAGAGAAAGTGTACTTTGAGAGTAAATTCTCTAAGCGTCTTTAGATAGAATTCTTGGCAAAGAACTCTTCTATATCTCTCTTAAACCCTTCGTAGCTTACTTCGTACTGGTCGAGTTCTTTTTCAGTAATCCAAGCAAAGTCCGTGTGCTCATGGCTTAGTTTTACTTTGTCAGAGTCGGCTTCTGCTTCGTATATCATGCCAAGAAAATTATCACTTAAATGTTGGTAAGAATCCGTCCTCTTCAATTGTAGATTCTTAACTTTCAAGCCTGTTTCTTCCTCGATCTCCCGCTGAATTCCTTGTAAAGGTTGCTCACCGCCTTCCAAATGACCTCCTGGAAAGACCCAATAGGTTTTATCGGGGTGCTTCAACAGCAATACCTTATCCTTATGACTTACTAAGCAAACTTGAACCACATGGAAATACGGACGGCCTTTCACCATTTTGTATGCATCTCCTCAAACAAAGGCAATATTTTACACCAATTTTCTTTGTTCTTCATGAAAGTTACTAATAACCGATACGATTCTTCCTTAAACAAACCCCCTTCTATCTGCGGCCATTTTCTACCATACCAAGCAGGCAAGCTTTCTACATTGAGAGTTGTAGCTCCTCCTAAAGGATCTGGGCAGGCAAAAACAACTCTTGAAATACGATTTAATAGAATGGCACCCAGGCACATTAAACAAGGCTCTAATGTACTTACCAACTCCACTTTGAGCCCTTTTTTCTTGATGGCCTCTTTGATGCGATTTGAATTATTTTTAATCAATGTTAACTCTGCATGAGATACCCAATCCTGCCCTTTATGCAACGTGTTTTGCTCTTTCGCAACGATTTCACCGCCAATAATCAATACAGCACCAACTGGATAATTTCCTTTAGCTAAAGCCGCTTGGGCTTCTTTTAAAGCGATCTGCATTCTTTCTTTGTCCTTATCTGAGAAAGCCATACCCTTAAGAATTCAAATTTCTTTTAAAGGTTTATTGAAATCTCACCCCCTAGAAGCAATCTTTATAAGCCTTCCAGCCTCAACCTCGAGAATGGAAGTATTATGGGTTCGGCACGGGGAAAGCCAAGGTAATGTAGAGAAAAGGATCCAAACAGAAGACGAACCGTTAACGAAAGAGGGAATTCTACAGGCAGAGAGGCTCAAAAAGAGGCTTGAAGACGTATCGATCGATCGTGTCTTCTGCAGTCCGATGGTACGGTGTAAAGAAACAGCCAAGATCATCTTTGGGGATACCAATGTTCCCATTGAGTATGTCAAAGAGATAGAGGAAAAGCGCAATGGAATCATGGAAGGCAAGAAGCTCGATGAAGCCGATTGGACAGAGATCAACAAGGCTCCTTTCGAAGAGCGCAAAGCCCCAGAGGGAGAAAGCCTACGAGACGTTGCTAAACGAGCACAGATTTTCTTAGACAGGCTTAAACACATGAATGACAATCGGATTTGTGTGTTATCTCATTCTACTGTTTTAAGAGTAATAATGGCACTCATTCAGAAAAAACCCATTGAAGAAACCATTCTCGGTGTTAAACTAGATAATGCGGAAATTGTAAAGCTAGAGATCACACCAAAAAATAATTAAGTCAACGCGGCCGCCCACCACCGGTGATCGCTTCGCTCAACACCGGTGGCATGCTCGCTCACTTCGTTCGCTCGGGGCGGCCGCGATAGACGAAAAGAGCACTGCATAAAGCTTCAGAATAACCTATTCTACCACTGGTCATCGCTCGCCTCCGGCTCGCTCAAGACCGGTAGGAAAACTGATTATAAAAAGCGCCCCCGCTGGGAAACTGGCTTAAAGGGTATTTTCCCTGAAGGGTCTTAAAACGTAAGAAAGAAACTTAATTCTTGATAGGTGTTGAAATATATTAAAGTTTCGACTTCATGACTCTTCATTCGTAGTTTTTCCTACACCTAATCATTAAATAGTTAGAGACAAATCCAATCGTTATGGTTCTTGAAGAGATGTCTGGTCGAAAGCACCTTATGTACGCACAGAATTGTCTAAACCTCATGGAGGATACGTACCGTCGGTTGATTGAAGTGGAAAAAGCTCCAGATAGTGCTTCTTCAAGGTATCTAATTCAGGAGAAAAGGTTTCATGAAACCATGCTACCCTATTTGCGTCTTCGACTCAATTTCTACTTATTATACATGGCACATCTTAGCGATCCAAAACCCTCAGTGCCCGACCCCGAAGCGTATCAAGTTCATCCATCCCGGTTCGAGCAGGTTCTAACAGGTTTAACTGGCGCACTAAAGCAGATCGGTAAGCGCAAACAGCGCTCTGATACTGGGGATCAAAAGCCTGGACTCCGATTCGATCAATAGCCTCAAGCTGTAAAGATAATTCAGCGTCCATTTCTCTAAATGAGCTTGCGTCCATTTTTTTGTACATGTCTAAGAAGTCTTCGATGTGTCTTATCGCAGAAGAAGGAGGTTTTCGCCATAACCGTTTATGCCAAGGAAGTTTTCGATAAGTCTCCCACACCCTTAAACTGGGTTGGACCAATCGTATGAACTCATCCCGTTTAAGATCATCAAGGTTTGCATACCCATCTTCTATATGCTCCATGGACGAAGGATCTTCTTTATAATGAAGAGCTAACAAAATCAACTCATCCACACCCAGTTCATCAATCACCAAATTTTTTTATGATTCAAAGTTTAAAAAGTTTATCGCGTAAAGCGTCAGCCCATCAATTTTCGTTTTTCTTGATCACTTGGTTGACGTTTGAGATAAAAGTTTTGGCATTCTTAAGTGAGTCTTCGGCTGGTTCTTGGTTGGCTTGAGCGACTGTATTGTAGGTGTAGTTGCCTCGTTTCCATTTTTCGTCGTGGAATATCTCGAGGAGTGTGTCGGCTCGGATGACGAGTTTCTAGTAGATTTCGAGGAGTTTTACATCTAAGATTCCAGTGTCTACGAAGTGTTCTTTGAAGGCGTTGAACGTTTTCTTGTGGACTTCTGGAGAGGAAGTGGGGATGTTCTTGGTTAAGAGCAGGGCTTTAGCGGCGTAAAAGATGGCATAGTAGGAGTGGGAAATGACTGAGCTGTAGAACGTGATGTCTTTGTCTATGCCAAAGTAGTCTTTTGCGCCTTTTTCTTCGCTGAGTCGTTTCAGGGCATCGGCTACCATAAGTTCATTGTCGGCTCTTTCGAGGAAGAGGTTAGTTTTTGTATCCATGTTTGATTGCCTCGTTCATAATGCCATAGTATGCTTCTGCGCCATAGAGGAGGAGGTTATTTTTTGTGACTTCTTTGCCGTAATTGAATTGGTTGTTGAGCAGCATTTCCAGGAACTCGGATTCTTTAAAGACATATAAATGTATGGGGGGGATGTTCATTTCACAATAATATTTTAATTGGGCGTAGATGTGTTGGACATTGACTGTGTTGTCAACCAGAATCACAAGGTCGATGTCGGATTGCTCGGTTTGTTTTTTATTGGCGTAGCTTCCTGTGATGATAAGAGTGTAGTGCTTGGTTGGAATCTTGTCTGCCATTTCCTGTAAGTCTCTGAAGGGGATATGAGGCTGACTCCAAGCAATATGCTCTGCCACAAATCCTGCGTAGACTTGAGTTTTAAGGCTGGATAGGTTTAAGAGGTAGAGGGTGACGTTACCTGCCTTTTCTTCCGTTAGAATGCCTTGGTTTACGAAATTTTTGAGCCGGGTGTAGACATAGCTTTCCGAGGTCTTATGAAGTAGTATCTTGACTTCTTTGAACGTGAATTTCTTCCAAGGCTCTTTAACAAACGGTGTTATGAGCTCGTATTCCTTCTTAAGCATAGTGATCCCTATTTTTAGGTTTATTCAATCCTATATTTAGAATGTTTATATAGTTTATGGTAAAAACCCCCAGAAAGAAGTAAGGTTTATAAGCATTCCAACTCAACCGAGAGAATAGAAGTACTCTAGATCAGGCATGGGAAAAGCTTGGGCACTGTAGAGAAAAGAATCCGAACAGAGGATAAACCTAAACAGGTTAAACCAAGAAGATGACCACGATGGAAAACAGAGAAGATGTACCGGATTGTATAGAAGAGATGCTTACTAGCTGCCCGATTTTAAGGGATCCTGCCGTCAGCGACAAGAACCCCGGGATAGAAGAGGTTGCTTGGTGGTTGTATACTGTCGAAAAAATGTTTGGTTGCCCCCCACCCATCTTTCAGAGATTAGATGTGGCCAGTTTAAACGAGTATATCCGATTAGTCAACAGTAGAACCGACTTTAACGCTCTCCGATCCTACACCTTAATTAAAGAGGCCGTAGCAGATATGCGATGTGCAATCGAAGCGAGAAACAACCGACCAAGATCAAACGCAGACAAACCTTACTAGCTATTTAATAGTGAAACAAAGAAACAACAATAAGGCCTCTAAATCCGTTCTCCATAGAAAAAAGTTCCCGAATTAAAGGAAGGAAGTAAAAGGCGCCCCCGCTGGGACTTCCGTTCTTATGAATTCGGACCCAGGTCACAAGCTCCGCAAGCTCGTATTCTGTTTGGACCTTGTGCTCAGAATCATGGATTCTGGCACGCCAAAAACATACGTTTTTTAGCGTATCCAAGCTATACTACGGGGGCTTGATGAGAAATAAAGAGGGTTGTTTTTAATACTTTTGCAAGGGTTTAAGCTACTTTGGTGTGTTTTCTCATGTAGTAGCGTAAGAACAGGTTGCCATTCAATATGGTCAAAAACAGTAA
>CAYOJS010000123.1:0-4757 GCA_964404345.1 uncultured Methanosarcinales archaeon | reverse complement strand
GATAAACTACTATTTATAGCTTACGAAAGAAGGAGGTTATTCAAACCTCTCTATAGTCTTTATTTGTGGCATCAGGGGATAGTTTGAGGCGCCATCGTTTATAGCGAGCGTCTGTTTTTCCTATAGCGTTTAGTTTCCGGTCGAGGCTTCGCTGAAAGGCTTCGCGGTCATGGGAGGTGTTGGGGCAGGAGATGTTGAGTTCCGCGCGGTCCATGTGGGGGAGGAGATCTTCAATTGTGGCAAGGATATCGTCTATTTCACCCTCTCCTTCTTTGTTGGGGGTGGCCATGATATTGATGTTGTAGGGTATAATATGGCTTCCATAGCTATCCAAAATTTCTTTGACTTTTTTGCTTCCCATGCCGCGGAGTCCGATCCAGTTTCGGAGCGAGCCAGGAGGGTGGCGCTCGGCATCTGGAGGGGCATTGCCAGGCCAAGGGTCATGGCCAACGGTGCCGATCGTATCAACATCAAATCCTAGAAGGTAAAGAATCGTTGGGGGGATCAAGCCATCTTTGTTGCTGCCCGCTCCATTGGTGAGTGAGAGGGGGCAGCGTTCGTGTGCAGCAGGAAATTCCAATAAGAGATGAGCAAGGGTTTCGTGTTGGGCAAGAAGTCGTGCGGCCACCACAGCAGCATCGTGGCTTTGGCTGGGGTGGAATCGAGTGGCTTCAAAGAGTTTATCTCGAAGTCGGCGCTCATAAAGACGTTCGAGAAGGGTTCGGATCGCTCGCATCGACGGGGGGAGCGGACTCGTCCATTTAGAAGTTCTTTCCCCTTAGAGGAGTAGTAAGTAAACCCCCTTAGGTGCGTAGAAGAGGGCAAAGTCTTATAAAAAAGGGGTAGATCCCTTTTTTATGGACAATGAAGTCTTGCGGAACATTGGTTTGACTAATGGTGAAATAAAAGTGTATAATGCGTTGATCAAGACAGGGCAGGCTTCTTCCGGTCCGATTATGAATCATTCAGGGATTTCGAGTTCAAAAGTGTATCTGATCTTAGAAAAGTTGATGCAGAAAGGGTTGATAAGTTCCGTCATAGAGGCAGGCGTCAAGCAATTTTTCGTGACGAATCCCATTCACCTAGTGGATTATTTAGAGAATAAGCAATTGGAGTTAGAAAAATTAAAGCAGCAAGCGAGAGAGTTGGCAAGAGAAGTTTCAAAGACATTGGGTTCGCATAAGGAAGAGAGTGCGCAAGTATATCGAGGGATTGTGAGTATGCGTTCTGCTTTCCAAAACATCTGGGATGAGTTAAAGCGAGGAGAAGAGTTCTTATTTTTCGGAGTTCCAGAGATGGATCAGACAGCGCCAAAGGTGTTCTTTCGAAACATGCAACGGCGTCGAGAGGAATTGGGGATCAAAACAAAGGGCATCATTGATGTATCGTTAAAGGCCAAGTTTGCTTCTTTCTATAAGGGGGCAAAAGGGGTGGAGTTGAAGTTCTTGCCATTGGGATTTCCACATGCGTGTGGGATTGGAAAAACAAGAGTCGTGTACAACCTGTGGGATGATCATCCAATCGCGTTCGAGATCAAATCCGAGCGCATCACAAATCGGTACCGGTCGTATTTTAACAAGCTCTGGAAGAATTCAAAACAAGTTGCGAGCAAGTATTAAGGGATCCTTTCCAATTGCCTCAGCATATAGTTCTCTTTCTCGGGAGTGTCGACAATTTTATCCTTAACGTTTTCAAGTTGCTTCTCGATCTGGATGATTTTTTCTTGCGGAGCGGGTTTAGCCACCTCAGGCGCTTTATCGCTATCTGGGAAGACTTGGTCTCTTATTTTCTGAGCAACTTCATCCATCTCCGCAGGAGGAATGGCTTTGGGTTCCCATTGGAAATTCAATCCATCGTCCATTTTGCGGCTTAACACGTGCAGAACCGCGTGTTCTTCAATTCCTTCATGTACTATTATATTGGTGCCTTGGGCTTGGAATACTTCAAACAAGCTAGCCGCGGCGTAGTTCGCTAAATGAAAGAGGTGTTGGTTGCTTTCACTGCTAAGGTCAATCAGGGGGCTGTGTTTTTTAGATAGTACTTGGATATGGCCTGGGCTAGCAGGTTGTTCCGGAACCAAGATCAAGCTATCTTCGTCTTGATACAGAGTCGTTCCTTTAGGGGTACAGTTTGGGCAGTTCATGGGAAGAGTTGGCTGACTTTGTCAAGGTCTGCGTGTCCGGTTTGTTTTTTAGGAGTTTCTGGTTTGGGAGTGCTCTCGTGAGTGTGCTGCTCGTATTCCGAGAGTTTTTGGCTGAGTCGTTGAATGTTGATGCCTTCAAACAATCTTGCCAGGTCCGGGCTGTTTTTGATGAATTGAAGGAGTTGGTCGGGTTGTTGGATGATCATTTTCCGCAGATCCTGGTTGGTTTCTAAGAGTTCGGGTAGGCGTGTAGGGTCAAAGGGGTCTTTTTGAGAGGTGGCTTCGATTTCTTGGACAATGGGCTCCGAGAGAGGGATGGGTTGTACAAAGGATCGGAGGGTGGGTTCAGCAGAAGTTATTGAAGGGCTGGGTTGCACCGTTTGAGGGGGTTTAGGGGGTGTATAAGTAGGAGTTGATTTGAGTCGTCCCATTCTTGCTAAGTAAGGTTTGAGCAGGAGCGCAAGTTGTTTTTGTAGCACCAGCACGGTTTTTTCTTGTTCAGGCCAACCTTGACTAGGTAGGATAAAGATAGGGATATCTTGAGCATTTTCGCGAGGAATCAGGTGAAGGAGGAAGTGGGGGCTTTGTTGTCCGGCTGCAGCACCGTTTGCAATGAACAAGGTCACGCCAGGATTCAGGGTAGCTTTTTTAATAGCCGCCATGAGGTTGCGCGTTTGAGTGAAGAGGTGGTTAAACAAGTTCAAGGGCAGTAGAGGAAGTAAAGGATAGTGTTCTTTCGGTAATACCAACGTGTGTCCTTTCGCAGCCGGGTTGATGTCAAGAATGGCCAGCATCTGATCGTCTTCATAGACTTTCTTGGCAGGAATGTCGCCACGTACAATCTTACAAAAAATGCAGTTTTTCCGCTGCAGCTCGGCAATCTCTTCCGGGCTCATGTTCCGCAGATCTTCTTCGGTGAGTTGGCCTTCAGGCATGTTGAGTTCTGGATCCTGTGAGTATATAAATTTTGTTTAGAGGGTATAGCTTAAAGCCTTACTATGCTCGATAGATGATATAAATATAGTAGTTATCATCGGTGATGGCATCTGTGAAGTCAGTGACTAAAGCTCCTTTTATGTTTAAGTCTTGAAGGGCGTATACGATGCCTTCGGGTTTGGATAAGATCAGGATGAGGTCTTGGTCGCGGTGGGTTTGGATGTACCTTTTTGCAAGTTCTTTATAGTTTGGAAGGAGATGCAGCATGGCCTCGTATCCACAGGGGAGGTCACTTTCGAAGCAATAAAAAGTATAGTTTCCATAGGGTAATATCGTGGTAACATGCCCTGAGGGGTAGGCTAGGATCTGTGTCCTATCTAAGTGGCGTTCTTGGATAAATTCATGAACCTTTTCTCCATTTGAAAAAGGGTATTTAAAATCGAAATAACTTGCAATGCCTGATTGGAAAAGGTTTGTAATTAAAATAAAATAAATAAAGTAAGTGGCTATTTTTTTATAGTTTGGATTTCTGAAGGCATTTACTTGGAACCGCTTGGGCAGGGAGGAACTTGTACCTGTTTTGCTGATCCATAGGGAAAAATAAAACAAAAGGAGGATAAATCCGTACTGCCTAATTCCTCCTGTGTAAAAGAAAAAGAAAAACAAGAGTAGGCTAATGGTAGAGAGTAGGTACAGCAGAAATCCATCCATCTCTTTTTCGCGTACTAAGGCCAAAAGGGAAAGGATGTAAAGGGGGACCCCGAAGAGGAGGGAGGGTAATCGGAGAACTTGGGGGGGTGAAGTGAGTAACGTATAGAAATATTGATAAAAAAAGCGTTGGTAAAAGGAGTAAACAAGTTTGACCCCGAAGACATCCCAGAAGTGAGGGTTCAGAACAGAGACGGGGATGAAGGCAGATACGATGGGGTCGAAGAGGCCATGAATGTGCTCAGCAGATAAGTCTAGGTTTACGCTTTTGGAGGTGCTCAGAAGGGTGGACCCTATTTGTAGGGTGGGTAAGAGAAGCACAAGAATGATAAGAGAAAGGTAAGTTATTTTTTCAAGGGGGGTGGTGGAAGTAAAGACTTTTTTTCGGATGAGTTCATAAAGATAATAAAAGAGTAAGATGGGTGTGATCACTAAAGTGGCGGGGTTGCTGTTAGCAAGTAAGATCAGGATGCAGAGATATAAACTGGGTTGTTGAAAACGTCTGGGGTAGGCCATGGCCAGCAGAAAGAGGAATAAGACTCCGAGGGCGTAATTGCGGGCAATGGCGTTGTACTCGTAAAGCATGTAATACCCGAGTGGAAAGAGTGCCTTAATGGGCTTTGAGAAGGGGGAGTACTGTACAAAAAGAAAAACCGAGATAAAGGCAATAAGGTGGTGGAGTATCGCTTGGGTATAATAGGGCAATCCCATTTTAGCAAGAGGGTATAATAGGAGGTGCCAAAGCATAGGGCTTCCTAGTCCGCCTTTGGCTTGTGCGAAAAGAGTGGGTAAATTAGGGGTATCTCTGGCGATGAGCCATCCCAGGGCTTCGTCTCGCCAGGGTTCATGATAAATAAATAAGAAAATGGAAGCAAGGGCATAAATGGAAAGGATCGCCAAGGTAAAGAAAGTCTTTTTTTGGAAGGTAAAAAAGTTCCGTTAATGGGACAAGGTGAAAACGTCAGAGAAT
>CAYOJS010000122.1:1618-4851 GCA_964404345.1 uncultured Methanosarcinales archaeon | reverse complement strand
CCAGGACAATCCCGCTTTGATCATAGACTCAACCAGATTACCCGAAATGCCAACACCTACATCAACTGCAAAACACAAGCCGGCGAGACGGACGTGCTGCTCACCTTCCTCGGATTTGACCTGACACCACCCTCTCTTACTCTCGATGTTCAACCCAGCCTGGTGCAAGACCGCGCCCGAAAATACAGCAAAATAACCGTCACAACGGACGACAAAACCATCTGCACCCAAAATGGAAACCCTATCCCTCCCTTCAATGAAAGCAACTCAGATGTCTACACAACAACACACAAATTCAACGACACCTATACCAATATCTTCGACCAGTTACCCCATGTCTTCACCTATAATGTGGCCTGCACCAACCTAGCGAATAGCACCACCACCCAACCTGCCACTGTTACTGTCCAACTGGACGACAGCTTAGACATCATCCCCATCAGCCCAGGCGCTTTCACCAACACGACTAGCTTCCCCCTCAAAATTCAAACTACGAAAGTCACCCAATGCCAATTCCGCGGACCCATCGGAGCGAATGGCAGCAATGCCACCTTCCTGTCCCTTCCGACTCAAGACAACATCAACCACCAAACCACATTCAACAATGTAGCCGAAGGCAGCCAAAACTTTGAAATCGAATGCACCTCACCAGATCCGACAGTACCCACGCGAAGCATCACCATCAACACCCTTGTAGACAAAACACCCCCCACTTTTGAAAGCATTGGAGGACCGGCCAGCACCTGCCGCCAAACCGAACTAAACGCCAACTTCAACGCCCGCGACAATCTTAAAGTATCCCGATTCCAATTCTCCATCCAAAACGAAAACGGAACCAGTGTGGTTACAGACACGAGCACCTCTCCCAATGTCACCCGCAGCGGACTCCGCCTCACCCCCAACTCAATTTATACCTGGCGTGCTACGGCGACTGACCAGGCTAACAACCCCAGCAATGAACAAACCTTGCGCACCGAAGTAAAAGGAACCGACCGCGCGGAATGCGACTTTGTCAGCCCCACTGGCGTTGTCACGATACACCCCAGCACCAATGCAAAAGACATTGAAATCACCTGCCAAGACACCGGCAGTGGATGCGATACTCAGTTCATGTACGCCATTGTAAACGGAAAAGACTCCTGCATCCCAACCCAACTCGAATTTTACGGCAAAAACATCCCCCTTAGCAGCACCAGCAAATTCTGCTACCGCGTGTTTGACAAAAACAACAACACCTATTCTGAAACGAGAACCATCGACGTCCCCATCCCCCCCGGATGTGACAACAGGTTATTAGACTCAGGCGAGCGGGGCGTTGACTGCGGCGGCATGTGCCCGCAAGGATGCGCTGATGGAGGACCTTGTGAAATCAGTAGTGACTGCACTAGTAAATACTGCGAAAACAGGATCTGTAAAACCGCTACGTGCGAAGACAACCACAAAAACGGCGGTGAAGTAGACACCGACTGCGGCGGAGACTGCCCGAAATGCGGAAATGGCAAGAGATGCCAAGGCAACACAGACTGTATTAGCAGCTATTGCAATAATAACCTATGCGGCGAACCCAGCTGCAGCGACCGTACACGCAACGGCCTAGAAAGTGACACGGACTGCGGCGGCAACTGCGCTCCTTGCCGAGAAGACCAGAAATGCCTCAGCAACGGTGACTGTGAAACGAAAAATTGCGAGAACGGCTTTTGTGCGGTTGACAAAACAAAAGACACGGATGGAGATGGCATGCCTAACTGGTGGGAGAAACAATACAACTTCAATATTAATGACCCGAGCGATGCAGCACAAGACTTTGACAATGACGGCTATACTAATTTGCAAGAATACCAAGCCGGCACAGACCCGACCGATCCTAATAGCCACCCCGCTGGAAGCGAAGGACCTGGCCTCCTGCCCATCCTCCTCCTGATCCTAGGACTCCTCTTCATCCTCGGCGGAGCAGGCTACTTACTCTACAAAGAAAACTACCGCAGCCGAAAAACAACCATCAACATCCCCCTTAATATACCCCCTCCAACACCCGCCAGCATCTTCCGAAAGACCGTCATCATGGCACCCCAAACACCCCCCTTCCGCAAAGCACCTAGCGCGGGAAGCACTCAACTCAAAAACAAACTTTCAACCTTGTTCCAACAATTCGGTGGACCCAGCAAAACCCCCCCTAAACCTGCACCCAAACCAACTACGACTCCCGCACGACCAATCCCCCCCAAACCCGCCACTGCCACTCCTAAAGCGGCCAAACCTAAACCAAAAACTAAAAAAACAACTCAAAAGAAAACCTCCAAACCCTCTGGCAAGTACCTCGACCTCACCAAGCAATTCCAAAACAAAGAATTTAAGAAACTCGATGAACTTGAAAAGATCGGAAAAAACCTCAAAGAAACCGACGAAGACATCTTCAAGAAAATAGATAAATTGGACGCAGAAAACAAGAAAGAAACGGCCAAGAAAAAATGAATTCTAAAACGAAAGTGATTTCTAGCAAAGCACAAACCCAACACGTTTTCCTCTATTTATTCGCTATTATTATCATTGGCGCCCTCGTTTTAATTGGGTATAAATCCATCTCTAAGATTACCTCAGCCGGGTGTGATGCCGGCAAAGAAACCTTCAAAAGCCAACTCCTAAGTATGCTCGAACAGTATGATTCACGAGGAAGCCTACACACCGAGAAACTATCGGTACCGTGCAGCTTTACCAAACTCTGCTTCTTAGATAGTGACACCATACTGGGCTCTGAAGGGGTTTCTCCTAGCGCTCCAAAAATTATCCAAGACACACAAAGCAGCCGGAGCCACACCAATATCTGGATCAACAAAGGAACGGCCTGGGAAGCTGCAGGATGGTCTGAAAAAGTTGAAATTAGAAGCGATGATCACTTTGTCTGCATCCAAGCACGAGGAGGCACCTTCCCCCTCCAATTCAATGGAACCGGAAGAAAGACCAGCATAGGAATACCTAGTTAACTGTTGTGCATCACTCTCTTCAAAGAAATCCTTTCCTGACTTTGATCAAAAGATATCACGAACTTATCGAAAAATCCATCTCTTCCTAATAAATAATAAAACAGGAAAATCATAGTTTCCCAATATAACCTTTACCAAAATATTAAATGTGTAATGTTCATGGCCCTTTTCCAGCACTAGAGTCATAGTTGTTTCTATAGACTCTACTTTACCCCCAATCCCATGCGCAGCCACCCTACTGCCTTGTAAATT
>CAYOJS010000122.1:0-1608 GCA_964404345.1 uncultured Methanosarcinales archaeon | reverse complement strand
AGACCTAAGTGTTTAGCCATACTTAGTGGAATAGCAGATAGGGCTGCTCAGGAATCTAGAAGAGCAAAGGTTTCCACTTTTTCATTCCCTATCAAGATAACTGGGATAGAAGGCGTTTTCACCAGGGAACCATCTGGTCTTTGAACACGCTTATAATGAAAAGTGAGAGCCATATCAGAAAATCATTGCCTCCTTATTTTGGATTCTAGCTAAGAAAGGCCGCTCTTCGGGATATTTTTCACGAGCGGATTTAAACACTTTTTTTACGTCCTTACCGTGCACTACGACTTTTTCTTTGCAGATTGCTATCCATTCTCCAATGTAAGGACTTACGTTTGCTTTCAGGAAAAACTGATAATTCTTGCTCATCCGACTAAAGAAAGAACTGAAATATATAAAACTTTGCTTGGAACGTCAGAATTCCATCTAGCCTGGAAAGATAATAAAATTGGAATTCTGATCGTGATCAAGAACCGTCTAGTTGTATATCATAAACATACTTGGCGGTTCTTGACAAATCCGGAAGATTTACGGGACTATCGGAAACAAATATTTTATTTATCTGCCAATATATCATCTAGAGGGTTACCATAATTGGGCCCTGATTCAGAATAATACCTTCTCCAGTCTGGATCAAACTCATCCAAAAAAAGCTTTACTTTCTTACCCCGGCCTAAGGCGTGTGCGACCTCTTCTAGAGTTCCTCTAGATACTCCGAACATCCAGAACTCATCACAGATATCAATGGTTCGTCTGCAGAACTCCATGGTTCTTTCACGACCTACGACCCCCCCCCTCGAAACGATCATACTCGAATGCTTGGAAAGGGTGAAAAGGGCCTTGCCCTTGATTTGAGACGAAGTCCATGATTTCCTTCTTTCTTTCGCTTAAGCGAGAAGGTGTAGCACAATATATCAAGAGGCTCATAACTCAAGAACTGAATAAGCCTATAAATAAGTATCCCGATATATTTAAATAACCTACCTTCGAGGAGATGAAGATGACTCTGCACACAAAAGCCCAAGAAAGCCACATGTTTCAATGGATCTTCGTCCTTGTGGCAGGGGCCATCCTCCTCGGATTTCTCATCAAATTCGGGTTGAAGCAAAGCCAAGAAGCAGAAAGTGGGGCCAGCACGGAAGTCAGCAAAGCTTTAGAAACTATTTTACGCAGCATTGAACGAAACCCCGACACCTTCAAACGCATCAGTTTGCCCCCCACTACAGTTCAATTCAGCTGTGATGACACAGGAAGCAGCTACCGAATCCCGGGCAGTGCAGGCGCTGCCAGCTTACAATACAACATTGTCTTCTCCCCCCGCCAAGTCAAAGGCAATGAAATCCTCACTTGGGCCCGAGACTGGAACGTACCCTTTAAAATTGCGAGCTTCCTTTACCTTACTAATAGGCGCGTCCAATACGTCTTTGTCATTGACGAACCCAACCAAACCCGCTACTTACTGAATGACTTCCCAAAAAACTTCACTTATACTGTAATCGACCCTTCGGATTCTGCTTCATTAAAACTAGCTGATTTCAAGTACAACAACTACGACCACTATCGATTTATTTACATCAACCAAGACCCCTCTATTCCCACCAACCTACC
>CAYOJS010000121.1:4433-4890 GCA_964404345.1 uncultured Methanosarcinales archaeon | reverse complement strand
GAATAAATTTTTACGCCAGGCGCTGAAATATCATTGGTGTGATAGATATTACTGAATTCAGCATGTTCTTTTTCCTTATCTACGGCTGCTACGGCAACCACGTTTTCCAAAGCTGCCGGATAACTCGGACCATAATATTCGTTCCCTGCCGCGGCAACAACTGTGATCCCTCGCTTATATGCTTCTTGAATGACTTGATCTTCAAAAAAGGAATACTGTGAACTGCCCAAACTCAGGTTGATTGTATCTATCTTCTGATCGATTGCCCACTCGATCCCCCGCAAGACATCGGCTTCGCTGCCGTAACCCTCATCGTTTAATACCTTAATCGCATAGAGATTGCAACTTGGAGCGACTCCCACCTCTTCTCCTGCCACAATCCCTGCTACATGCGTGCCATGCCCATTTCCATCGTAAGGGTCTTCTGTATCATCGACGAAATTATATCCTTTCACTG